>JAVHWE010000588.1:0-4497 GCA_032160285.1 Micromonosporaceae bacterium
ACATGGTCGGATGGCGTATGAAATCCCGGTCACCCAAGCCCGCGCCGAGTTCGCCGACCTGGTGAACCGGGTGGTCTACGGTGCGGAACGGGTCGTCCTGACCCGGCACGGCAAGTCGATCGTCGCCCTGGTCTCCGCCGCCGACCTCGAACGCCTCGAAGCTCTGGAGACGGACTTGGAGGCGGACGGGGGCGGCCAGCGGCCGGCGACTGTCGTGCGGCTGTCCACCGACGCACCGGTCCGGTCGGCGGCGGCCGGCCCGCCGGCCCGCCGCCCGTTCAACATCGCGGCCGAGCACCGGCCACTCGGCCGGAAATCCGACCCCCGCTGAAGCCGGGCAATTCCGCCCGGCCGGCGTGCTATCCGCCGTTGTCCAGCTGCGCGTCCGACCACGGCACCCGTCGCATGGTCCGACGCAGCACGCGTCCGGCGAGGCGTTCCAGCAACCAGGGTCCGCCGGCCTCGGCGCGCTCGTAGCCGAGCAGCCGGCCCCACGGGCCGGCGGTGACGATGACGGTGCTGATCCGCTCCTGTCCGGACGCATCGCGCCGGGTCTCCAGATCGGCGACCCGGCCCAGTCGGGTGCCGGACCGGTCGTAGACGGTCCGGCCGATCAGCTCGCCGACACGGCGCTCCGGATTGCCGGGCTCCGGATTGAGGCGCTCAGGATTCATGGGAGGCCCCCGGGATGCGCCCGATCAGGTGGTCGCAGAGCCACGTTTCCAGCGGCGGGTCTTGGAGCAGTTCCCGCCGGATCGTCAGGTTGACCGCGCTGTCGACCGTGCCCACCAGGTCATAGGGGATGCGGATCGGGCCGGTGCCGGGCGTCGGTTCCAGCCGACGGGCGGTGTTCTCCATCCACCTGCCGAGCCAGCCACCGATACGCCGACCCAACACCTGTTGGCCGACCAGGATCGCCGCGACGTACAGGCCGCCATCGTCGGCCGTGGCGAGTTCGAGGTCGTCGACCTTTCCGACCAACTGGCCGTCCCGGTCGACGATCTGCCGGTCGAGCAGGTCGAAGGCGAGCAGCATGTCAACCAGCCCCGTTCCGGGTCACGATCATGAGCGGGATCGCGACGATCGCCGCGACGAACACGATGACGAGATAGACCATGCCCACCGCGTTGGCGAGGCGACCGTTGACCCGGTCTCCGAGGTAGCCGCGGTCGTTGGCGACGACCAGGATGGGCAGGTAGGTCAGCGGCAGGGCCACCGCGCTGAATATCAGCGTGTACTCGGTGAGCTGGATCGGGTCGATCGTGGTCATCAGAACCGCCGCGCCGACCAGGATGCTCACCAGCACGACGGTGTGGAAGCGGGCCGCCTCGATGGGCCGGCGGAACTTGCCCCAGGCCCACCCGAAGTACTGCGCCACCGTGTACCCCGCCGACAGGCCGGTCTCCATCGCCGCCCCGAACGTGGCCGCGAAGAACCCGAGAATCGCCGCCGCCAGGCCGAGCTTGCCCAGGCCGATCGCGGCCGGCATCGCCACTTGCGACAGCGAATCGACCGACGTGGACAGCGGATGGAAGACCGTCGCGGAGGTGGCCATCAACGCGAAAGCGAGCAGGCCACCCAGCGGAAACCCGATGAACACGTTGATCCGTGAGGTCAGCAGGTCCTTGCTCGTCCAACGCTCCTCCACCCCGCCGGAGGAGAAGAAGAACACTTCGTACGGGGTGAGCGCGGACGCGAACAGGGCGACGGCGAAAAACCAGTACGTGCCCCAGTCCTCACCGTGCGGCGGACCGGGGTGGCTGGCCTGATGCCACAGGTCACCGGTGTCGGCGTGCAGCCGGAAGAAGGCCACCACGAAAACCACCAGCGCCAGACCGGCCAGCCCGAACATGTTCTCCAGGGTGTTGAATTTCACCCGCCACAATGCCACCCAGAGGACAAACGCGACCACCGGTACCCACAGCAGATAGTTGACGCTCGTGGCGAGCTGCAACGCCAACCCGACACCGCCCAGCTCCGCGCCGAGAGTCAACACCGTCACCAGTACCGAGCCGGCCAGATTCGCCAGGGCGACCCGGGGGCCGAGGCGTTCGCGAATCAGGTCGAACACCGGCCGCCGGCTGACCGCCGTGACGCGACCGCACATCTCCGCGTACCCGCAGATCCCGACGACGCCGACCACCAGTACCCAGGCGTGGCCGAGACCGAACCGCGCACCGGCCTCGCCGTTGGCCACGATGTCGCCGATGTCGACGAAGCCTCCGATGGCCGTCAGGATCCCGAGCGCGACGGCGAACAGTCGCTTCACCGCAGATCCTCGATGAAGGTGTCGAGCCGGTCGGCGAGACGACCGAGCGCGTCCACCGCGGCCCGCAGCACGTCGTCGTTGTCGGCCCGCGCGGCGTCGCCCAGGTCGCGTACCGCCTCCTGCAGCAACGGATTCAGCCGATCGCGCAGCCGCGCCGACCGCCCGTCGGGTGGCACCGCCGCCGCGAACTTCTTACCGGCCCCGGCGATCGCGGTGCCGGCATCGTCGAACGCCGCCATGACGAACGTACCGAACACCCGGCCGGACAACTGCTCCCGCCCGGTCAACCAGCCCGTCCGTACCGCGTCGTGGGCCGACTCGGCGACCTGGACCAGGGTGCGGTGATAGTCCGACGGCGTCGGCGGCCGGGACTGCGTATAGGCGAAGCCACCAAGCAGCAGTACCACCGCCGCCAGTGCCATTCGGATCTTTGCGGGTTGACGCACGGCCCGGTGTTACCCGTTGGCGGAGCCGATCAACCACTCGAGTTGGTCTCACCTCCCCGCCGACAGCGGCCGTGCCGCTTAGCGGGCCGGCGTTTCGTTACCGGTCTCGACCAGTGCGTCCTCCATCGCGGCCTCCGCCGCCGCCCGCGCCGCGGACTTGTAGATCCGAGACGACCGGCTGTGCGCGAATGCGGCCGGTGCGTCGATGGCCGGGCACGAATCCTCCGGCGGCAGGAACGGGGCGAACCCGTCGTACTCCTCCACCGCCGGCGGCCGCGGCGTTCGCCCGATGCCCCGGTACGCACCGGTGACCAGGTCGTTCACCTTGACCATGGCGGCCACCGCGGCGGGCAGCACGGCCACCGCCCACCAGCTCGCCAACTCGGCCAACGCCAGCAGCGCGGCGACCGCGACCATGCCCTCGAAGAGCAGGAACGTCAGCAACCCGCCGGGGCGCAGATGCCGAAGTCGCAGCGTCCGGACATACCAGGAGCCCCGGTCGGAAACGTCGCCTCCACCATTCACCGCGCACCACCTCCGTCGCGCGCCGCCGCGATGGCGAAAACCGCCCGCTCCAGCGCGTACCCACGATCATCGGAACCGCCCTTGACGGCCGCGTTGCAGTCTGCGACCACCCGCATGGCATCAACGAGCGCGTTGGGTGTCCAGCCACGGGCATGCCGCTGCGCGCGTTCAATTTTCCAGGCCGGCATGCCCAGCGCGCCAGCCAACTGGTACGCGTTGCCGCGACCGGCCGACGCGACCCGGGCCACCGTACGAACGCCGTCGGCCAGCGCGTCCGCGATCGGTACCGGGTCGACGCCCACCTGCAGCGCCCAGCGCAGCGCCTCCAGCGCCGCCGGCACGTCACCGACCATGGTGGCGTCGGACACCGTGAAGCCGCTCACCTCCGCGCGCCCCCGGTAGTACCGCGCCACGCTCTGCGCGGTGACCCCACCGATGGTGTCGGCGACGAGCTGGGAGCAGGCGGAGACCAGTTCACGCAGGTCGTTGCCGACCGCCGCGATCAGCGCCTCGGCGGCCTCCGCCGGGCACCTGCCGCCGAGCCGGCGTACCTCGGCGCGGACGAAGTCGACCCGCTCGGCGTGGCGGGTGATCCGGGCGGCCGGTATGACCTGGGCGCCCGCCTCGCGCAGCCCGTCGACGAGCGCCTTGCCCTTGCCCCCGCCGGCGTGGGTCACGACCAGCGACACGTCCGGATCGGGGTCGCGGGCGTACCCGACAAGAGCGGCGGTCAGGTCCTTCTTCGCGTCCTGGCCGGCGCGCACGACGAGAACCCGCCGACCGCCGAACAGCGACGGGCTGAGCATCTCGGCGACCTCGCCCGCAGCCAGCGAGCCAGCCTCATACTCCCGGACGTCAGCGCCGGGATCGGCGGCGCGGGCCGCGTCGACGGCGGCGGTGATCGCGCGGGCGGCGAGCAACTCCTCGTCGCCTTGGACGAGCAGCAACGGGACGGGAGGTGGCGCGGTTGTCACGCCGAACATCGTCGCACGCGGGTATGACATGGCCGCCACCCTCACTCCTGCGCGCGCGGCACTACCCACCCCTCGCGAATGTAGACATATCGGCAATCCGCGATGCCATCTGAACCGTAAAGGTTCTCGATCAGGCTGAATGTCTGTCTCGCCCGGAGAACGTGCTCCGGGACACAACGGAAACCGATCGCCCGAGGTCGAATCGCACGAGCGACCGACCCCGGGCGTGTCACGGCCTCGATGCCCCGGGCCTCAGTGGTCCTGTGGCAGGTCGGCCGGTGCG
>JAVHWE010000093.1:0-11336 GCA_032160285.1 Micromonosporaceae bacterium
GTCGGCGGCCGGAATTCCGGGTCGCCGGCAACCGTCGCCAGCAGCCGGTACCGCGCGGATCGCCATCGACCTCCTCGTCGGGGATCACGCCCCCGCCGTCGTGGTTGACGGCGCTCTGCGCGCCTGCGGTGCCGATCCCGATCTCCGCCTCCTCCTCGTCGGGCCGAACGCGGTCGCCGAGGAGGTCATCGCGTTGCTCCCGGACGACGTCGCCCGGTCCTGCGTCGAGGTGTGTGACGTGACCGGCGTGGTGGGCATGGGCGACCCGGCGCATCGGGCCGTCCGCACCGACACGTCGGTACGGACGGCGCTCGGCGCGCTCGCCGACGGGCGGGTGGACGCCGTGGTCTCGGCCGGGCACAGCGGCGGCGCGGTCACCGCCGCGGTGCATGCGCTGGGGCGGCTGCGGGGAGTGGACCGGCCGGCCCTGGTCGCGACGCTGCCGTCGCTCGCCGGCCCGGTCCTGCTGCTCGACGTGGGCGCGGGCACCGAGGCCAACGCCCGCGTCCTGGTGCAGCACGCGATTCTCGGGTCCGCCTATGCCCGCGCGGTGCACGGTATCGCCACGCCACGGGTGGGCCTGTTGTCCAACGGGACCGAACCGGGCAAGGGCGACCGCGCCCGCCGGGGTGCCGCAGGGCTGCTCGCCGGCCTGGCACTGCCCGCGTCGGCGATCTACGTCGGCTCCGTCGAGGGTTACGACGTGCCGCTCGGCGGTCCGGCGGATGTGATCATCACCGATGGGTTCACCGGCAACGTGCTCCTCAAGGGCATCGAAGGAGCGTACGCGCTGGCCGGCGGCTCCGAACACCCCAGCGCACCACGGGCTGCCGCGCTGCTGGGTGTCCCCGGTACGGTCGTGATCTGTCACGGCAACGCGACCGGGCCAGATATCGCCTCCGGCATCGCCCTGGCGGCCCGGTTGCACCGGACCGGTACGGCGCGGCGAATCGCGGAGGCCGTCCCGCTGGCAATGGCTGCCGGCAAGGATGAGGTGACGACATGATCGAGCGAGGCGAGCGACCCTGCCGTACGCGGTGCGGGGTGCTGTTGTGACCACGGAACGGGCCCGCAGCCGTCCACCGGTCGTCCACCTGGAGGCCGCGTTCGGCGTGACGCTGGAGAGCGCGTTGCTGCGTCGCGCGCTGACCCACCGGTCGTTCGCGTACGAGAACGGTGGCCTGCCGACCAACGAGCGGCTGGAGTTCCTCGGCGACTCGGTACTCGGTGTGGTGATCACCACGGCGCTGTTCCATGATCATCCGGATCTGCCCGAGGGGCAGCTCGCGAAGTTGCGGGCCAGCGTGGTCAACATGCGCGCGCTGGCCGACGTCGCGCGCGCGCTCGGCCCGTACGGGCTCGGCCCGTATCTGCTCCTGGGTAAGGGCGAGGAGGCCACCGGCGGCCGGGACAAGGCGAGCATCCTGGCTGACACCCTGGAGGCCCTGCTGGGTGCGATCTACCTGCAGTACGGCCTGGACACCGCGACCAGCGTCATCCACCGGCTGTTCGACCCCATGATGCGCGACGCGGCCGGTCGCGGCGCCGCCCTGGACTGGAAGACCAGCCTGCAGGAGCTGACCGCCGGGCTGGGGCTCGGCGTGCCGGAGTACCGCATCGAGGAGGCCGGGCCGGACCACGCGAAGACCTTCACCGCGTGGGTCGTGGTCGCCGGGCGGCGCTACGGCGGTTCGGACGGGCGCAGCAAGAAGGAGGCCGAGCAGCGGGCGGCCGAGATGGCCTGGCTGGAACTGTCGGCCGGGGCCGCCGGGCCAGCCGACCCCGGCCGTGGCGCCTAGGCCGGCCGTGACGGCGGAGCGCACCGCGACGACCGGTCCGGCGGCCAGCGTGGCGCCGCCGGCGCGCGGCTCGGGTCCGGCGCGGTGGCTCGGCGTACCGGTGGCGATCTACGCCGTCAGCCGGGTGGTCCAGTTCGTGTTCATCGCCTGGATGCTCCCGGCGGCCAACCCCGGCGAACCGGCCACGGTACGGTCGCGGCTGCTCGCCTGGGATGCCGGCTGGCTCATCCGGGTGGCCCGCGACGGGTACCCGCACGGGTACAGCTACGACGCCCGCGGTGTGCGCGTCGGCAACGGGCTCGCGTTCTTCCCCGGGTACCCGCTGGCGGTCCGGGTGGTCCACGAACTGATCCGGCTCAGCTACCCGAACGCCGCGCTGGCACTGTCCTGGATGGCCGGTGCGGCGGCCGCGGTCGGCGTCTACGCGCTCGGCCGACGCCTCTACGACGCCCGGATCGCCACCATGCTGGCGGTGCTGTTCTGCACCCAACCGATGTCGGTCGTGCTGTCGATGGCGTACTCGGAGGGCCTGTTCGTCGCGCTGGCGACGGGTGCCCTGCTGGCCGCCCACCGCCGGGCGTGGCTGGTCGCCGGCTTGGTCGGCCTGGCCGCCACGCTGACCAGGCCGACCGGGGCCGCGCTGGCGGTCGGCCTGGCGATCGCGGCGCTGACGGAGGTGGTCGCCGGGCGGCCGGGGCGGTGGCGGGCGGTCGGCGCGGCCGCGATGGCGGCGGCGGGTGTGCCGGCCTACCTGTGGTGGGTCGCCGACCGGGTCGGCACCTGGCATGCCTGGTTCGATATCCAGACCGCCGGCTGGGGTTCGACCTTCGACTTCGGGCTCGGTACGGCCCGCTTCGTCCGCGACGCGTTGCGGGCCGGCGACACGTGGGTCCAGGTCAGCGTCGCGCTGATCGTCATCGCCGCGGTGGTCGCGGCCGTGCTGGCTCTCACCCACCGCGTCTGGCCCCCACTGCTGGGGTACGGGTTGACGGCCCTCGTGCTGGCGCTCGGCCAGGACGGCTACTACCACTCGAAGCCGCGCCTGCTGGTACCGGTCCTGGTGATCGGGGTACCCCCGGCGATCGCGCTGGCCCGGGCCCGCACCCGTACCGCGGTGCTCGTCGCGACCGGCTGCGCGCTGTTCGGCCTGTGGTACGGCGCCTACCTGCTCGCCGTCTGGCCCTTCGCCATCTGAACCGGCTCGACTCACCACGGAGGAACCGTGCCTGAACTGCCCGAGGTCGAGACCGTCCGCCGGGGTCTGGACCGGTGGGTCACCGGTCGCCGCATCGCGGCGGTCGAGGTGCACCATCCCCGTGCCGTCCGCCGGCACCTGCCCGGTCCGGTGGACTTCGTGGCGGCCCTCGCCGGCCGTACGGTCACCGGGGTCCGCCGCCGGGGCAAGTACCTCTGGCTGCCCCTCGACGACGAGGCCGCGATCATCGGGCATCTGGGCATGTCGGGGCAGATGCTGCTGCGGCCGGCCGGTACCGCCGACGAGACCCACCTGCGGGTCCGGTTCCGGTTCGACGACGACGGCCCGGAGCTGCGCTTCGTCGACCAGCGCACGTTCGGCGGTCTGGCGATCTCGCCGGGCGGTGCGGTGCTGCCGGCCGAGATCGCGCACATCGCGCTCGACCCGATTGATCCCGCGTTCTCCGACGACGGTTTCGTGGCCGCGTTGCGACGCAAACGGACCGGCGTGAAGCGGGCGATACTCGACCAGACCCTCGTATCGGGCATCGGCAACATCTACGCCGACGAGTCGCTGTGGCGCTGCGGGCTGCACTGGGCCCGAGCCACCGGTGCGGTGACCCGGTCACAGGGGCGGGCCCTGCTCGCACACGTCCGCGACGTCCTCGCGGAGGCGATCGGCCAGGGCGGTACGAGCTTCGACTCGCTGTACGTGAACGTCAACGGTGAGAGCGGCTACTTCGACCGGTCGCTCGCGGTCTACGGGCGCGCCGGCGAACCGTGTCCACGGTGTGGCGCACCGGTTCGCCGCGATCCGTTCATGAACCGCTCGTCCTACTCCTGCCCGCGGTGCCAGCCGCGACCGCGTGTCGTGCACGCGTAGCCGGGCGGCCGGACGGTCATTGACCGAAGTTCTGGGTCCAGTACGGCGTGCCGTCGTTGGCGACGACGACACTGACGCCAACCGACCCGGCGTCGCAGTCGACGATGCGGCTCCGGTCGGCGCGCGAGCGCAGCCACGCCCGTACCACGTCCCGGGACGACGTGAAGCCCCGGGCGATGGTCTCCGACAGCGGAGCGTTGAACCCGGCGGCCCGCATCCGGTCGTTGGCCGAGCTGCCGTCGCTGCCCTGGTGGCTGAGGAAGCCGCCGGTCGCCATGTCGATGCTGTGCTGACGGGCCGCCTCGGCCAGCCTCGGGTCCACCTGCACCGGGTCGCACCGGGCGGCCCGGCGCTCGTTGTTGACGAGGGTGACCACCGCGTTCTCCGCGGCGGCGTTGCCGTCGGCCGGCGGCGCCGTCGTGGGCGGCGCGGACTGTTCGCCGGACGGCTCCGGTGAGTCGACCGGCACCTGCGGCGCCGGCTGCGGCGCCAACGTACCGACCGGTGGGGTGTCCAGGACGCCCGGCAGGGTGGGCGTCCTGGCCGACGTCTTGCCGGACAGGGCCGGCGACAGCAGCGCGAGGATCAGCCCGATCGAGATCAGAATTGCGGCGATCGTGCCGGATATCGCGATCGGCCGCATCCGCTGGCCGGCCGTGCGCCGGCCGGACGGACCCGGTTGGTCCAGATCCTCGAGGTACCCGTCGCCGTACCCGTCGGTCGGCCGGTACCCCGACGCGGTGTATCCGGGCGGCGCGTAGTCCGGCGGGGAGTACCGCAGCGGCGGGTAGCCGGTCGCGGGTCGGTCAAACCGTGGGTCGGTCGGCTCGTCGTAGCCCGCCGGCCGGCCGTGGGTCAGCGGCTCGCCATACTGCGGTGCCCCGTCGTACAACGGGGCGGACTGTGCCCACGGATCGACACCGTGCATTTCGGCCGTGCCGTCTGGCGTGCGGCCGCGCGGCCGAGACAAACGTCGCCTCCAGTTTGTGGTGAAACCCGACGCGGCCGACCGTACGCGTGGTAATGGGCCGGCGGCAACCGCCCGGACGGCGCAAACACGGGCCGTAAGGCGGTCGGACACGGAGCGGTAGGCGGCCGTGCCCGGTCTGCGTCGGCATCCTCCGCCGCCGCCGATCACGCGCGAGTGCCCGATCGGGAGTCGGGGTATGCTGGTGGGCGTTATCACAGCCGTCTCGGTGAAACTGGGGCTCACCGGCCGGGGCTGAGCTTGACTCAGTCGCCTTGGCGACGGACTATAGAGAAGTCGCCAGTCGCGCCCATTCCTGCCCATGTGCAGTGGGCCGCGAGACCTACTGGGCGCGCGTTCGCCGGGACGACCGGCTGCGCAAAACAAGGAGAAGATATGGCGAAGGCCCTCTTCGGCCACGTTGGCAGCGCGCCGGACCGGCGCATGCTGGACGAGGTCACCCATCTGCGTGCGAAAGTACGGGCACTTGAGTTCGAGGTTGCACGGTTGCGGGCGGAGAATGACCGGTTCGCCGCCGCGGTTTCCGAGGCTGAGCTGCTGCGCCTGCCGGAACCCGCGCTGGCCTGACATCGACGGGTAGGCCCGCCGGCTCCGGTCGAGCGGGCTTGCGCCGAAGCTCGAACGCTCACGAGGTCCAGATTTCGCACCACAACAGCAGTCGCATCACCACAACAGCACCTGAGCGCGCCGACCCACCCGAACCCGGGGCGATCGGCGCGCAGCTTTGTCTGGCCTTGACCCGTTTGCTAGCGCACGCCTGTTTGCGACGGCCCGCGAGTTGCGAGGTACATCACGACTTTGAGGTTTGCGCGGGTTTTGGGGAGGCGGCCGCGTGTGCCGCTGCCGGGGCCGCAGATCCCGGCGCGGTACCCTCGCGGCGTACCTGCCCGTCCGAACGTACCGGAGATTCGTGCACCTCAAGACCCTGACGGTGAAGGGGTTCAAGTCCTTCGCCGCCGCGACGAGCCTGAAGCTCGAACCGGGGATCACCTGCGTGGTCGGTCCCAACGGCTCGGGCAAGTCCAACGTCGTCGACGCCATCGCCTGGGTGCTGGGGGAGCAGGGGGCGAAGGCCCTCCGGGGCGGCAAGATGGAAGACGTGATCTTCGCCGGCACGTCCGGGCGGGCCCCGCTCGGCCGGGCCGAGGTCACGCTGACGGTCGACAACACCGATGGCGCGCTGCCGATCGACTATACGGAGGTATCGATCACCCGCCGCATGTTCCGGTCGGGTGAGAGCGAATACGAGATCAACGGCAACCATTGCCGTTTACTCGATATTCAGGAACTGCTCGCCGATTCCGGTATCGGACGCGAGATGCACGTCATTGTCGGGCAAGGCCAACTGGACGCGGTGCTGCACGCGAAACCCGAAGATCGGCGCGCCTTCATTGAAGAGGCGGCGGGTGTTCTCAAACACCGTAAGCGCAAGGAAAAGGCGTTACGCAAGCTCGACGCGATGCAGATCAATCTCAACCGGCTCACCGATCTCACCGCTGAACTCCGCCGCCAGCTCAAACCACTCGGCCGGCAGGCCGAGGTGGCCCGTCGGGCCGCCGGCATCCAATCCGACCTCCGCGACGCCCGGCTGCGGCTGCTCGCCGACGACCTGTCGACGCTGCGTGACACGCTCGACAAGGAGATCGCCGACGAGACCGCCCTGCGGGAGCGTCGCGAGGAGATCGAGCGGTCCGCCGCGGCCGTCGGTGACCGGCTGGCCGCTCTGGAGGCCGAGCACGCCGCCGACGCACCGGTCCTGGCCCGGGCGCAGGAAACCTGGTACCAGCTGTCGGCCCTGCAGGAGCGGTTCCGGTCGACCCGCCAGCTCGCCGGTGAACGGTACCGGCACCTGACCGCCGGTGCCGAGGAGGAGCGCCCCGGTCGCGATCCCGACCAGCTCACCGCGGAAGCGGAGCGGGTACGCGAGCAGGAGGCGATGCTGCGTGCCGAGCTGGAGACCGCGCACGACCGGCTCGCCGACGCGGTGGACCGCCGCCAGCGGCTGGAGCGGCGGCTGGCCGAGGCGGAGAAGGCCCTTGTCGTCGCGCACAAGGCGATCGCCGACCGCCGGGAAGGCCTGGCCAAACTCAGCGGCCAGGTCGAGTCCGCGCGCAGCCGGACCACCGCGGCCAGCGACGAGATCGCCCGGCTCGCGGCCGGGCTCGCCGAGGCGCGGGCGCGGGCCGAGGCCGCCACGCAGGCGTACAGTCGGCAGCTCGCCGGGGCGACCGAGGCCGACCGCGACGACGCCGACCTGGAACTGCGCCACCGCGCGGCGGTCGCCGTGCGCGACGCCGCGGCCGCCACCCTCAAGCAGCTCGGGGACGCCGAACGGTCCGCGGAGCGCGAGGTCACCCAGTGGAAGGCGCGCGAGGAGGCCCTCTCCATGGGGCTGCGCCGAAAGGACGGCGCGGGCGCGTTACTGGCCCGCGCCCATCGGGTACCGGGCCTGCTCGGCAGCGTCGCGGCCCTGCTGTCGGTGGCGCCGGGCCACGAGGCGGCGCTGGCCGCCGCCCTTGGTGCCCTCGCCGACGCGGTCGTCGTGTCCGACGTGGACACCGCGGCGGCCGCGGTGCACCTGTTGAAAGCCGACGACGCCGGCCGGGCGGCCCTGCTGGTCGCGTCGGCCGACACGGACTCCGACTCCCCGCCGCTCGACCGGCTGCCGTTGCCGTCCGGCGCGCATTTCGCGATCGACCTGGTGACCGCGCCCGACCAGCTACGGCCGGCGTTGAACCGGGCGCTGCGCGGCGTCGTCTTCGCGCCCGACCTCGCCACCGCACGGCGCATCGTCGGGTACGCCCCGGCACTGCGAGCGGTCACACCGGAGGGTGACGTGTTCGGCGCGTACGCCGCGGCCGGCGGGTCGGCCAAGGCCCCGAGCTTCATCGAGATCCAGGCCGCCGTCGAGGAGGCCCGCGGCAACAAGGTCGACGCCGAGTCGCGGGTCGCCGCGTTGCGGGCCGAACTGGAGACCGCCCGGGAAGCCGTGGCCGAGGCCACGGAGCGGGTCACCGACGCCGCCGACGCCAAGAAGCGAGCCGAGTCCGACCGCAACACGGCCGCCCGCAAGCTGGCCGAGCTGGGCGCCGCCGCCACGTCGGCGCGCGCCGAGGCCGACCGGCTGGCCGACGGCAAGGCCAGGGCCGAGGCGGCTCGCGAGGCCGGGCTGGGCGCGGTCGAGGAGTTGGCGGAGCGGCTGCGGCTGGCCGAGGCCGCCCCGCTCGACGAGGATCCGTCCACCGCCGCCCGCGACGAGCTGGCCGGCTCGGTACCGCAGGCGCGTCAGCAGGAGATGGACGTCCGCCTCGCCGTCCGTACCGCCGAGGAGCGCGTCGGTGCGCTCGCCGGTCGGGCCGACGCGCTGGCCCGTCAGGCCGACGCCGAGCGGGCGGCGCGGGAACGGGCAGCCGCCCGTCGCGCCGCCCGGGCCCGGGGTGCCGGGATCGCGCAAGCCGTGGCCGACGGTGCCGAGCGGGCTCTCGACGCGATCGCGGTGAGCGTCGCCGAGGCCGCCGCGCACCGCGACACCGTCGCCGAGGCCAGGGTCGCACGCGAGGAGGATCTCGTGGCCGCCCGGGCCCGGGCCGGTGAACTGCGGACCGAACTGGAGCAGCTCACCAGCGCGGTACACCGCGACGAGGTGGCCCGCGCCGAGCAGCGGCTGCGCATCGAGCAGCTGGAGGCCAAGGCCGCCGAGGGATTCGGGTTGGACCTGGAGACGCTGGTCGCCGAGTACGGCCCGCAGGTGCCCGTACCGCCGACGCCGGCCGACCTGGCCGCCGCCGAGGCCGCCGGCAAGCCCGAGCCGCAGCCGGTACCGTACGAGCGCGCCATCCAGGAGAAGCGGGCGGCCAAGGGTGAGCGGGAACTCACCCTGCTCGGCAAGGTCAACCCGCTCGCGCTGGAGGAGTTCGCCGCCCTGGAGGAGCGTTTCGCGTTCCTGTCCGAGCAGCTCGAAGACCTCAAGAAGACCCGGCGTGACCTGCTGACCGTGGTCAAGGACGTGGACGACCGGATCCTGGAGGTGTTCGCGGACGCCTTCCACGACACCGCGCGCGAGTTCCAGCTGGTTTTCGCGGCCCTGTTCCCGGGCGGCGAGGGCCGGTTAATTCTCACCGACCCCGACGACATGCTCAACACCGGCGTCGAGGTCGAGGCCCGCCCGCCCGGAAAGAAGATCAAACGGCTGTCGCTGCTGTCCGGCGGCGAGCGGTCGCTGACCGCGGTCGCGATGCTGTGCGCGATCTTCCGGGCCCGGCCGAGCCCGTTCTACGTCCTGGACGAGGTCGAAGCGGCCCTCGACGACATCAACCTCGGCCGCCTGATCACCGTGTTCGAGCAGCTCCGGGAGAAGAGCCAACTGATCATCATCACCCACCAGAAGCGGACCATGGAGATCGCGGACGCGCTGTACGGGGTCACCATGCGAGCCGGCGTGACAGAACTGATCAGCCAGCGCCTACGCCACGACGAGCGGGCCGCGTGAGGGCGGGTCGGGCGGCGCGCCGACGGACGGCACACGCGCCTCGTTGACCGGCACCGATGTGCTGACTACGCTTCGGCCCGCCATGCGATCCAGCGTCGAGCCACCGGAACGGGTGGCCTCCGAACCGTGGTACCGCATCCTCGGCCCCCTGGAGGTCCTGGCCGCTGACCGGCCACTCAACCTCGGCGGCGTACGGGCCCGGCGGGTGGTCGCCGCGCTGCTGCTGGGCGCCAACCGGCCGGTCAGCCTGTCCCAGCTGGTGGCCGCGGTCTGGGAGGGGACCCCACCGACCACCGCGCGCCGCCAGGTACAAAACGCGGTCGCCGCGCTGCGCGCGGTACTCGCCCGTGCCGGCGCCGGCAACGTGATCACCACCCACGGCTCCGGCTACGTGCTGCGGGTCGGCCCGGACCGCCTCGACTCGCTCGTCTTCGAGCGGTCCGTGGACCGGGCCCGGGCGATGGCCGGGGCGGCCGATCGGCCGGCCGCCGTGGCCGTGCTGCGCGAGGCGCTCGCACTGTGGCGGGGGCCGGTACTGGCGGGGCTGGGCGGTCAGCTCTACGACCTGGCGGCGACCCGGCTGGAGGAGATGCGGCTGGCCGCGCTCGACGACGTCATCGAGTGGGAGCTGGCCATGGGCGGCCATGCCCGCCTGGTCAGCGAATTGCGTGCGCTGGTCGCGGAGCACCCGCTGCGGGAGGGGTTCACCTGCCACCTCATGGTGGCGCTGTACCGGGGCGGCCGGCAGGCCGAGGCCCTGGCCGCCTACCACGAGCTGGCCCGGGGCCTGGCCACCGAGCTGGGTACCGATCCGGGGCCGACCCTGCGGCGGCGATACGAGATGGTGCTGCGCGAGGATCCGGAGCTGATCGCCCCGGACCCGGTTGCCGGCGGCCCGGGCCGGTCGGCGACCCGATCCCCGGCGGACCAGCACGCCCACCCGCCGGCGCAGCTACCGCCGGATCCCGTCGCCTTCACCGGCCACCAGGCCGACCTGGACCGGCTCGACCAGTTGATATCCGGGGTCGGCCCGGCGGCCACCGTGGTGGTGTCGGCAATCGGCGGTACCGTCGGCGTCGGCAAGACCGCGCTCGCCGTGCACTGGGCACACCGGGCCCGGGACGCCTTCCCCGACGGTCAGCTCTACGTGAACCTGCGGGGGTACTCGGCGGGTCCGCCGGTGTACCCGATCGACGCGCTGAGCCGGTTCCTGCGCGTGCTCGGGGTGCCCGCGGCCCGGGTGCCGACCGACCGGGACGAGGCCGCCGCGATGTACCGGTCGCTGCTCGCCGACCGTCGGGTGCTGGTGGTCGCCGACAACGCCCGCAGCCCGGAGCAGGTACGCCCGCTGCTGCCCGGCAACCGGGAATGCCTGGTCCTGGTCACCAGCCGCGATCCGCTGGGCGGCCTGGTCGCCCTCGACGGCGCCCGTCGGCTGATCATCGACGTACTCGGCGAGCGGGACGCGGTCGACCTGCTCGGCCGGCTGATCGGCCCCCGGCGGGTGGCGGCCGAGGCCGCGGTCGCCGCGAAACTCGTCCGCGACTGCGGGTACCTCCCGCTGGCGCTGACCATCGCCGCCGGTGCCCTCGGCGACCGCGCCGAGCCCCGGCTCGGGCCGTACGCCGCCCGGCTGGCCACCCTGGTCGCCGCCGGCCAGGATCCGGTACGCGCCGGGTTCGAGCTCTCGTACGCCGCGCTGTCCGAGCCGGCCCGGCGGGTGTTCGCGGCCTTCGGCCGGGCGGGCGCCGCGGACGGGGTGACGCCGGCGCTGGCCGCCGCGTCGTCGCGGGTCACCGAGGCCGACGCCGGGAGGCTGCTCGCCGCGCTGACCGCCCGGCGCCTGATCACCGAGCACCCGCCCGGCCGGTTCGGCATCCACGACCGCCTCGCCCGATACGCCGCCGACCCGCCGCCGGCCTGACCCGCACCCCGCTCACCTCCCCCGGCTCGTTCCCGGCCGCTCTGCGATGTGGTCACTTC
>JAVHWE010000111.1:0-5356 GCA_032160285.1 Micromonosporaceae bacterium
CGTCGAGATCGTCGATTCGTACTAGCGTCGATGTTGCTGGTGGTGGGACGGATCGCCCGACCGCACGGGGTTCGCGGCGAGATCAACGTGGATGTGCGCACCGACGATCCGGCCGCCCGGTTTGCCCCCGGATCGGTGTTGACCACCGATCCGGGACGACGGGCCGCTCCGGACGTGCCGGCCACGCTGACCATCGCGACGGTTCGTCCACACCGGGACAAGTTGCTGATCGTCTTCGAGGGCATCCATGACCGTGACGCCGCCGATCGGCTGCGCGGCGTCCTGCTCTGCGTCGACAGCCGCGACGTGGCCGACAGCGACGATCCGGACGAGTTCAACGACCACCAGCTCATCGGCCTCGCGGCGGTCGGCGCCGACGGCGACCCGCTCGGGGAGGTGACGGGCGTGGAGCACGCGCCCGCGTCCGACCTGCTGGTCCTGCGCCGGCCGGACGGGCGCAGCGCGCTGGTGCCGTTCGTGCGGGCCATCGTCGCAGACGTGGACCTGGCCGCGGGCCGGGTCGTGGTGACCCCGCCGGACGGCCTGTTCGACCTGTAGCCTCCCGGGATCTCGACCAGCCTCCCGGTATCTTGACTAGCCTTCCGAGATCTTGACCGGGGGAGGAGGGGGCGCGATGCGGATCGACATCATTTCGATCTTTCCGGAGTACTTCGCGCCGCTGGGCCTCTCCCTGATCGGCCGCGCGCGTACCGCCGGCCTGCTCGACGTCGCCGTCCACGACCTGCGTGCCTGGACCCATGATGTACACCGCACCGTCGACGACAGCCCGTACGGCGGGGGTGCCGGCATGGTGATGCGGCCGGAGCCGTGGGGCGAGGCGCTCGACGCGGTCGGCGTCGACGGTGCCCGGCTTGTTGTCCCGACGCCGGCCGGGCGGCCGTTCACCCAGGCCATCGCGCGCGACCTGACGGTACCGCGGCATCTGATCTTCGCCTGCGGCCGTTACGAGGGGATCGACCAGCGGGTACTCGATGACGCCGCGACTCGGATGCCGGTCACCGAGGTGTCGCTCGGCGACTACGTGCTCTTCGGCGGCGAGGTCGCGGTCCTGGTGGTGCTGGAGGCGGTGGCGCGGCTGCTGCCGGGCGTGCTGGGCAACGCCGACTCGCTGCTGGAGGAGTCGCACACCGACGGGTTGCTGGAGGCGCCGGTCTACACCAAGCCGGCGAGCTGGCGCGGCCAGGACGTACCCGACGTGCTCCGGTCGGGCGATCACGCCCGGATCGCCCGCTGGCGGCGCGATCAGGCCCTCCTGCGGACGGCCGCTACCCGGCCCGACCTGCTGGCCGCCCTGCCTCCCGCGGCCCTGGATAAAAAGGACATTTCTGTACTGACGGGGGCCGGATTTCAGGTACCGGGCTCGGATATGGCAAAGTAGTGGGGTTGCCGCGGGCGGTCGCCCGCTGGCTTTCGGCCTGATCCAGTCGCGCACCACGCATGGGTGTGCCTTGAGCCACGAGGATGTAGCAGCGATGAACACGCTGGACGCGCTGGACGCCCAGTCGCAGCGGACCGACATCCCAGCCTTCCGCGCTGGCGACACGCTCAAGGTGCATGCCCGGGTGGTCGAAGGCAACCGGTCGCGTGTCCAGGTCTTCCAGGGCGTGGTGATCGGGCGTCAGGGTACCGGCCTGCGGGAGACCTTCACCGTCCGCAAGATCAGTTTCGGGGTGGGCGTCGAGCGGACGTTCCCGGTGAACAGTCCGCTGCTCGATGGTCTCGAAGTAGTCACGCGCGGTGATGTTCGCCGGGCCAAGCTCTACTACCTCCGTGAGCTGCGCGGCAAGAAGGCCAAGATCAAGGAGAAGCGGGAGAAGCAGGCGAGTTGACGTCCGTTTCGCGGTCTCCCCAAACGGGCGTTTGCCCTCTAAGCTGTCTCCAGTGACATACCGCGACCGCACCTCCCGCAACCCCTACGACCGGGATTCGTACGGCCGCGTCGGGCAGCCCACGAAGTATGAGCGTCCGCCCTCCGACTATCGGGGTGACGGTGGCTACGGTGGATACCGGCGTGAGTCTGAGCCGGACATCGACGATGGGGCCTCGTGGAGTGCCCGGGTCCTGAGCAAGCGCAAGGACATGCCGCTGTGGCAGGAGTTGCCGCTGCTACTGATCGTCGCCTTCTGCCTCGCGGTCCTGGTGCGAACCTTCCTGGTGCAGGCATTCTTCATCCCGTCCGGTTCGATGGAGCCCAAGCTCGCCGTCGGTGACCGGGTTCTGGTCAACAAGATCGTCTATGACGTCCGGCAGCCCCAGCGGGGCGAGATCGTCGTCTTCCGGGGTACCGACAAATGGGCGCCCGAGACGCAGGTCGACGCCAACGTCGGGTTCGTCCCTAAGCTTGGCCGGACCATTGGTGATCTTGTCGGAGTGAGTCAGCCGGGCGAGAAGGACTTCATCAAGCGGGTCATCGGGCTGCCCGGTGACACGGTCGCCTGCTGTGACGCCAACGGTCGGGTCACGGTGAACGGCTTCCCGCTCACCGAGCCGTACGTCGCGGACAATTCGCCGCTGGACGCGCCGGCCGATCCGAAAGAGTGCCACTCGCGGCGGTTCGGGCCGATCAGTGTCGAGCAGGGCCAGATGTTCGTCATGGGCGACCACCGACTCGTCTCACAGGATGCCCGGTGCCAGGGCCAGGTCCCGATCGAGAACGTCATCGGTCGCGCCTTCGTGATCGTGTGGCCCAGCAGCCGGTGGACCGGGCTCGACGTGCCATCGACCTTCAGCAGTGTGCCGCGTCCGTTCGCCGCGGCCGGCCCGCCGCGCCCCGCGCGACCGGTACCGCTGGGTGGTCTGGCGGAGACTGTCGGGATTCTGCCAATCCTCGCATCGTCGGCGTTTACGGCGCGTTCCAGGCGCATCCGGCGGCGCTGAGGACGTAGGCTCCGAGGGTGATTGACGAGCAGCAGACCAAACAGCGCAAAAACACCTTCTGGCGAGAGCTTCCCATTCTCGTCGTTGTCGCGTTCGTGGTCGCCCTCCTGGTCCGGGTCTTCGTTCTGCAGACGTTCTACATCCCATCGGAATCGATGCAGCACACGCTGGACATCAACGACCGGGTGCTTGTCAACAAGGTGGTCTACGACTTCCGTGGACCCCACCGCGGCGAGATCGTCGTCTTCAAGTCCCCGGCCAGTTGGCGCAGCGACCCGGCCGAGATCGACTTCATCAAACTGGTCATCGCCACCGGCGGTGACCACGTGGTCTGCTGCGATGATCAGCATCGGATCCTGGTCAACGGCCATTCCCTCAACGAGCCGTACCTGTTCCACGATGTTGACGGCACCGCCGACCAGCCGAGCGACGAGCCGTTCGATGTGACGGTGCCGAAGGACCGGCTGTGGGTGATGGGTGACCATCGCTCCCACTCCGGTGACTCGCGCGAGCAGTACCTGCGCAGCCGCGACCCGCAGGCCGCCACGATCCCCGCCAAATCCGTGATCGGACGGGCGTTCGTGGTGTTCTGGCCGTTGTCTCGGTGGACCTGGCTGACCGTACCGTCCACATTCGACGGTGTGCCCGGACCGCCCAAGGCCTGAGCCGGCCGGGCCGGTGGTCGGTGCCGCGGCGACGGCCCCGGTGCGTAGGCTGGTTCGCGTCATGAGTCGATCCGAGGCGAGGTCACGCCGGGCGGCCCGGGTACTCCTGCTTGACGCCGCCGGGCGCCTGCTCATGCTGCGCGGCCACGACCCCGCCCGCCCCGACCACCGGTACTGGTTCACCGTCGGCGGTGGCATCGACGACGGCGAGACGCCGGTCGGCGCGGCGGTCCGGGAACTGTTCGAGGAGACCGGCCTACGGATCGCGCCGGACGCGCTCGGTGAACCGATCTTCCATGATGTCACCGAATTTCCGTTCGACGGCCAGTGGTACCGCCAGGAGCAGGCGTACTACCTGGTCCGGGTCGACTCCTGGCTGGTCGATTTCGGCGGTTTCAACGCGATAGAGCGAGCCACGGTGGACGCGTACCGATGGTGGTCGGCCGACGAGCTGCGCGCGACCGACGAGCGATTTTACCCGTCGGACCTGCCCGATCTGCTGCGTCGATTGGCGATACCTTGATCATCGACAAGGCGCGTCGCCGGGCCGGCGTGCCGGCGCCGGGCCGGGGCCGGGCGTGGGAGGATGTGCTGTGCTGACCCCGCCCCGTACCGTCGTGCACCGCGGTGCCGGCCTGTACGCGCTGGAGCGCACCCTCCAACGGCGCGGGTTCGCGTCCGTGGCCGGTGCCGACGAGGCCGGTCGGGGCGCCTGCGCCGGCCCGCTCGTGGTCGCGTCGGTCGTGTTGCCGGCCGGTCGGCGCGGCGAGATCGACGACCTGGCCGATTCGAAGCTGCTCACGCCCCCCGTCCGGGAGCGGGTCTACCGGGCGGTGGTCGCCCAGGCGTCCGCGTACTCGGTGGTGATCATCCCTCCAGGCGAGATTGACGGCCGTGGCCTGCACGTGTGCAACCTGGCCGGGATGCGTCGGGCCCTCGCCCAGCTGCCACAGCGGCCCGAGTACGTGCTCACCGACGGTTTCCGGGTCGACGGGCTGGACGCGCCGGGGCTGGCGGTGTGGAAGGGCGACCAGGTCGCGGCGTGCGTGGCGGCGGCGAGCGTGGTGGCCAAGGTCACCCGGGACCGCATCATGGTGGAGCTGCACGACACCTGGCCGGCCTACGGTTTCGCGGTACACAAGGGGTATGTGACCCCCGAGCACTCGGCGGCGCTGCGACGGCACGGACCGTGCCGGGTGCACCGGTTCTCGTATGCCAACGTGGCTGCGGTGCTCGATGGGGCGACGGCGCGGGGTACGGTCGGCGTGGCGTCCGGCGTGGCCGCACCGGGACCGGTGGCGGCGGGCGACAATGTCTGGATGGAAGGCGGAGTGCGATGAGCGCCGAAGATCTCGAAAAGTACGAGACCGAGATGGAGTTGCAGCTCTACCGGGAGTACCGCGACATCGTCCGCCAGTTCTCCTACGTGGTGGAGACCGAACGCCGTTTCTACCTGGCCAACCAGGTCGACCTGCACGTGCGCAACTCCGACGGCGAGGTCTACTTCGAGGTCGAGATGCACGACGCCTGGGTCTGGGACATGTACCGGCCAGCCCGGTTCGTCAAGAACGTCCGGGTGATGACCTTCAAGGACGTCAACGTCGAGGAGCTCGAGAAGCCCGACATCGCGCTCCCGGAAAGCGGATTCTCCGGCTGAGCCGCGACTGGCCGGAGCACCGGCCTTAGCAGATCGTCGCGGCGTCCGCCGAGCTGTCCACAGGTACCCTCGCTGTCCACAGCCGCGATCGGTGCCGTTGCGGCGACCGGTCGCGCGGTCGACGCTTCTCGACATG
>JAVHWE010000184.1:0-3102 GCA_032160285.1 Micromonosporaceae bacterium
CGCTCTCAGTCATCAGTTGGGACTCGATAGTGAGCGTCGGTCGGCCCGAGGGTCAACGATGACAGGAGAACCAAAGGCATTCTTAAGTATCACTACGAAGTTACCGAAACCGCCGCCACGACGGCGGCCTCGACCGCCGCCCGCTTCGCTGCGTCGTCCCAAGCTCCGACGAGATAGAACGCGTCGACGACGTCACCACCCAGCGTCGAGATCCGCGCCGCCCGGACCTCGGCGCCGGCCACCGCCAGCGCGTTCGCGACCCGGTACAGCAGGCCCGGGGCGTCGGCGGCCCGCAGTTCGAGGATCGCCGCGCCGGTCGCCGGCCACCAGACCACCCGCGGATCGGCGGCGCCACCGGGCCGCCCCGCCGACCGTTCCCGGGCGGCGAGCCGCCCCGCCACGTCCAGCTCACCGGTCGCGGCCCGGCGCAGGTCACCGGTCAGCACCTCCATCACCGGCTCGGTACCGTACCGGGCCTGCACGCCGCAGACCACCCGGGCCACCCCGGCGTAGCTGGCGGTGTCGGCGGAGATCACGTCGAGCCGGTGCAGCGACAGGCAGCCCGCCACCGCGGCGAGCAGCCCCTGCCGGTCGGTCGCGGTGACCGCGATCCGGTCCCGACTGACCCGTACCGCCGGCAGCGGGCCGACGGGTAGCGGTGGCGGTACGGACGGCATCAGCGGGATCCGACCGGTGTCCAGGGCGTGCGCCACCCGATCGACCAGCTCGGCCATCAGCCGCCCCTTCCACGACGACCACGCCGCCGGACCGGTCGCGGCGGCGTCGGCGCGCGACAACGCGTACAGCAGTGCGAGCGTGTCGCTGTCACCGGCGCCGTCGGCCACCTCCCGCACCGTCACCAGGTCGGCCAGGTCGCGGCGGGTGGCGGTGTCCGGGAGCAGCAGGTGCTGGCGGACCGCCCGCTCGACCACGGCCACGTCCGCGGCCGGTAGCCCGATCCGGGCCGCGACGGCGCGGGCGATCGGCGCGCCGACGGTACTGTGGTCGCCCGGCAGCCCCTTGCCGATGTCGTGCAGCAATGCGCTGAGAACCAACAGGTCGGGCCGCGGCACCTCACGGGCGTAGGAGGCGGCGTTGCGTACCGTCTCGACCAGGTGGCGGTCGACGGTGTACCGATGGACCGGGTTGTGCTGGGGCAGACTGCGGATCCGGGCCCACTCCGGCAGCCAGGCGGTGACCAGCCCGTACCGGTCGCAGGATTCCCAGGTGGGGACCAGTGCGTTGCCGGTACCGAGCAGGGTGAGCAGCGCGTCACGGGCCGCCGCCGGCCAGGGTGTCGGCAGCGGGGTGGCGAACTCGGCGAGCCATTCCAGCGTCGGTCGGGCGATCGGCAGCCCGGCCCGGGCGGCCGCCGCGGCCACCCGCAGGGCCAGCGTCGGATCCGGCCGTGGGGTCACGGCCCGGCGCGCGAGAACCACCTCGCCGCCCTGTTCGACCACGTCGCGGGCGAGCGGGGTGCGCGGGGCCTGACCGCGGGCGGGCCGGCCGCGGCGCCAGCCGTCCACCGCCCGCCAGGCGTCGTCCACCGCGTACGCGACGGTCCGGGCGGCGTCGGTGACCCGCCGTAACGCCTCGTCGGGGCCGGCCAGGTGGAGCAGGCGGGCCACCTCGGCCCGGTCCTGGGCGAGCATCCGGTCGGACCGCCGGCCGGTCACCGTATGCAGCGAGTCCCGCACGTCCAGCAGCCACCGCTGCGCCGCCCGGACCGCCGGTCGGGTCGCGTCGGCCACCCCGGCGTAGCCGATCCCCCGCAGTACGCCCAGGTCACGCAGGCCACCACGGGCCTCCTTCAGGTCTCCCTCCAGGAGGAACGCCAGCTCGCCGTGCGCCTGCCAGCGCCGTTCGGAGATCTCGCGGAGCGCGGGCAGTCCCCGTACCGCGTCCCGCCGCCACTGGGCGGCGACCTGCTCGCGCAGGCGCGCGACCAACCGCGGGTCGCCCGCGATCAGCCGGGCGTCCAGCATGCCGAGGGCGGCCTTGACATCGGTACCGGCGATGTCGATGGCCTCGGTGACGGTGCGTACCGAGTGGTCGAGCGGCAGCCGGGCGTCCCAGATCGGGTACCAGACCTTCTCCGCGATCGCGTCGATGTCGGGCTGACCGCTGTAGATCAGGATCAGGTCGAGGTCGCCGCGCGGCGGGCACTCGCGCCGCGCGAGCCCGCCGACGGCGACCAGGGCCAGCCCCTCCTCGTCCGGCAGCAGACCGGCTAGCCATGCGTCGAAGGCGGCGGCCCGTGCCTCCCGGGCCACCGCGCCGACGCCGCCCGGCACCACCAGCCCCGACGCGGTCGGCCCGGGCGCGGTCGGCGGCGGCGCAGGCACCGTCAGCCCCGGCGGTGCGGAAATGCCGGCGGAGCCCGCTGGGTCAGCGAAGTCCGCCGGCACCGCCGACCTGTCGGGCGTACCGGTCAGAGCGCGTCCAACCCGCGCTCGCCGGTGCGGACCCGGATCACGTCCTCAACGGGGGTGACCCAGACCTTGCCATCGCCGATCTTCCCTGTTCTCGCGGCGGTGACGATCGCGTCGACCACCTTGTCGACGTCGATCTCGTCGGTGACGACCTCGACCTTGATCTTCGGAACGAATTCGACCGTGTACTCCGCGCCCCGGTACACCTCGGTGTGTCCCTTCTGGCGCCCGTACCCCTGAACCTCGCTGACGGTCATGCCGGCCACGCCGAGGGCGTGCAGGCTCTCCTTGACCGCATCGAGCTGGTACGGCTTGATGACCGCGGTCACCAGCTTCATGCTCATTCCCTCCATAACCGCGTGCTAACCGGCGACCTGTTCGCTGACCTGCTCAGACGGAACACCGTCAGAGCCCGACTTCGGCGCACCGACGCCCGCGAGGGCGAACGCGCCACCCGAACTCGTGGACGGCCCGAAATCGTAGGCGCTCTCCGCGTGTTCGGCGTTGTCGATGCCGTCGACCTCGGCTTCAGCCGTGATCCGGAAGCCGATGGTCTTCTCGATGACGAACCCGATGAGGTACGCCATCACGAACGAGAACACCCCGACCGCGACAACCGCGACCGCCTGCTTACCCAACTGCTGCGGGCCACCGCCGTAGAACAGGCCCT
>JAVHWE010000192.1:0-4884 GCA_032160285.1 Micromonosporaceae bacterium
ACTATTTCGCCCGGTTCACGGACGACGCTGTTGAGGGCATGGCGGGACCCGACCAGACGGTCTGGTCCGACACGATCACGCGGGAGTACGCCAACCTGCGTACCGCCATCGGCTGGTCTCTCGAGTCGGGCGCCGTCGACGCGGCCGAACGGATCTGCCTCGGCCTGTGGCGTTACTGGCGGCACGGCACGCAGCTCTCCGAGGGACGCCGGTGGCTGGACCGGGTGCTCACCGGGCCGGGTGGGGCCGACGAGCGCCGGGCGGAGCTGCTGTACACCGCCGCCGCGCTCGCCGCCACCCAGGACGACGACGCCGCGGCCACCCGGTACGGCGAGGAGTGCCTACAGCTGACCGAAGCGACCGTCGACCGGCAGGGCACCGCCCAGGCCCGCAACATCCTCGGCGTCGCCGCGATGCGGGCCGGCCGGTTCGACGAGGCCACCGAGCACTTCTCGTACGGGCTGCAGGTCTGGCGGGAGCTGGACCAGCCACATGGCACCGCGATCGCGCTGGGAAACCTCGCGAAGCTCTGCCTGCGGCAGGGTCAGACCGACGACGCCGCCAACCACATCCACCACTGTCTCGAGCTGGAACGGGCTGCCGGCAACAGTAGTGGGGTACTGCTGGGCTTGGAGTGTCTCGGTGAAATCCTGCTGGCCCAGGACGACCTGGCCGCCGCCGCGCGGGTCGCCGACGAGACACTGACGCTCAGCCGCGACCTGGGCGACGTCTTCGGTGAAGCCGCCGCCCTGCACCAGCAGGGCCTCATCGCCCGGTCGGCCGGTGACCCGGACACCGCCCGTGCCCTGTTCGGTGCGGCGCTGCTGCGTCGCCACCAGGTGGGCGACCGCGAGGACCTCGCCGTGTCCTTCGAGTGCCTGGCCGATGTCGTCGTCGCCAGCCGTCCCGAGCCCGCCGTCCGCCTGCTGGCCGCCGCCGACCATCTCCGGCAGACTCAGCAGCTGGCGACGCCGCCGGACACCGACGGGCGGCGGCAGGCCACCCTCGACGCCGCCCGGACGGCACTCGGGCGGCCGGCGTTCGCGGCGGCGTGGCGGACCGGCCGCCGCATCCCACTCGACACGATGGTCGCCGACGCCGTCGCCATGTCGCCCGGAATCGGGGCAGCCGGCACGGGGTGAGAAAACCTCGTCGGACGCCGGTGTCGGCACGGTGCGGCGTCCGGGCCGATCGGCGTTGAGGCACGATCCGGTACCGGGTGCGGGTACGTTTCCCACGTGCCGACGCACCGGTATTGCGGCCGCCCCCGGAGACCCGCCTCCAGTGGCGGCGCGGGAGTCGTCGCCACCGCGAGCAGGAACGTCCGCGCCGGTCGGTCAGGGCCGCCCGTAGGACATCGGTCGCGTCAGCGGCGTCGCGGTGTCACAGCCGCCCGCACTCGCCGATCTGCGGTCCTCCCACCGAATTCGCGATTTCGATGTTGACCGGGTCCGGTGTGTTGCCAACGCACCAGAGCGGACCAGCCACGGTGTTTCCGGCCACCAGGATCGCGCCGCCGGAGGTTGTGTTGGTCGACAGCCATACGGAACTGTCCACGGTGGTCTCGGCGATGATCGCCGCGCCGGTCGTGCCCGAGATCCACACTGGACCATCCACCGTGCTGCCGGTCAGGAAGACCCCCGCGGCGCCGGTCGCGCGAATCGGACCGTCAAACGACGTCCCGGTCGCGATCAATGTGGCCCCCGGCAATACAGTGACCGGGCCCGGTACCGATCCGCCGACCAGGCAGGTGACGCCGGAGGAGACGACGAGTGGGCCACTACCGGGGCTGGACGACGGGAAGAGCCGCTCGGCGCCGACCATCTCCTCGACCGCCTGGGCGTCGAGCAGCAACGGGATCAGTCCGCGTTCCGGTTGGGTCATCGGCACGACGTACCCGTCGGCCACCTTGACCACCTTCCAGCCGTGCGCCTCCAGCCGCTGCGCCACCGTGGTACGCATACCCGCGGGCCCGTCGGTACGGACGCCGTTGTACTGCTCCTCCGTGAGCTTGTACGCGCAGGGAGGGTTGTCGAGAATTAGCGCCGCATCCGGCGCGTCGACGGGGGGCGGGCTCTCGCCCGGATGCGGTGGCGGGAACGCCGGGATCGGGCGGGACCCGCGGAACACGATCCGGCCGCTGTTCGCCAGCTGGAAAGCGACGGCGTCCTCCCGCGCCCGGACGATCGCCGGCAGGGCGGCCCGGTGGTAGTCGAGGAACTGGTTGAACGTCCAGAGGGAGGCATAAGTCTTGCGCCGTCGGTTGTTCGCCGTATTGACTTCGTCCGGTCGGGTCGGGCCACCGGCGCTGCGCAGTTCGAGCAGCGAGTTGACGACGTTCTTCAAACCGAGGGTGTTGCGCAGGATCGTCTCTTCGCTCAGGCCCACGTTTCCACCGTTGGCGCAGCCGTAGGGGCACGGCCACCAACCGTCCTTCGCGCCCTGCTCGTACATGTGACCCACGATCATGTC
Source organism: Micromonosporaceae bacterium (assembly GCA_032160285.1). Lineage (GTDB taxonomy): Bacteria > Actinomycetota > Actinomycetes > Mycobacteriales > Micromonosporaceae > Planosporangium. The sequence continues at coordinate 2,473 of JAVHWE010000192.1, forward strand.
CTGGGACTGATCGAAAATCGACTGGGCCACGTTCTGGTGCCGTGGCGGCAGCATCGGCAGGTCACCGGCGCTGCCGTTGCCGAACTCGTGGCCGTCGAAGGCGGCCACCGGCCGGTAGTCGCGCAGCATCCGCACGAACGCGAACGTCTCGGGCTGGCGGATCAGCGAGTAGTCGCGGTTGAGGTCCTGGCCGGTGGAGTTGGTGCGGGTGTTGGCCGCTCGGCCGTCACCGTTGATCGTGGGAACGATCAGTACCGTCGTGTGCGACAACAGGTCGAGCGTTCGTGCATCGTTGCTGAAGGCCAGCCGCCGCGCCAGGATCAGGCAGCCTTCGCGGTCGCCCGGCTCGTTCCCGTGCACGTTGCAGTTGATCAGCGCCGGGGACGTGGCGGCGATCCCGGCCGGGGTGGCCGGCGGGGTGGGATAGCCGATGATGAACATGTTGATCGGCCGGTTGAGAACGGTACGGCCGATCTCGACGACCCGGACGCGGTCGCTCAACTGGTCGATCGCGGCAGTGTAGGCGTACTCGTTGACGTCGTCGGTGAACTGGGCACCCTGCGTGGTCTCCCACTGGGTCCGCAGGTTCTCGCCCGGTACATCGGGGTTGCCCCACGCACCGGCCGTCGTGCCGCGTACCGGAGTCGAGAACGGCTGTGCGACGTCTGCGAATCTTGCCCGGACCCGCCACTGGAACTGCTCGCCAGGGTTGAATCCCGCGTCGGCGAACGTCGGCCGATCGTTGTGTACCTGACGGTTCGGCCGCCAAACGCCGGTGATCACCGATACCCCGGTGGGGGAGTCGCTCGCGTCGACTGGCGTTCGTTCGATCTCATAGTCCGTGGCGCCCTGGACCGGCAGCCACGACACGGTGGCGAACCCCTCGGCCTGGGCCACGCTCAGTCCCTGAACCTGATTCGGCGCCGCCGCCCGCGCCGTTGCCGACCCGCCGGCGGCCGCCAGAACAAGCGCGAGCGCGGCGGAGCAGACCGCTGCCGTGTTCGATCCGTACCTCATGGGATCTCCAAGGCCGACTGCACCCCTCAGGACGGTGATAAGCAAACGCCTGTCCCACCAATTAGGTCAAGGCCATAGAACTCGGATCATAATGATCGTTTGGCGAATCGCGGGTAGCGGCTGATGGATGGGCGAGAGTCGTGCCCCGTCGCATGTCGTCACTGATGCCCGGCGGGTACGTGGTCGGCGAAACGAGCACGGCAGGGCGACGGTCGGCAACAGCGTGGAACGGCCTGGAACGCCGCATGGATACAGCCAGCCGGGCGGCAGCCGCGGCGACCGTCGCAAAGAGAGGAACCATGATGAGAAGACTCCGAATCTTCGCCGTTCTGTTCACGATCGTGACATTGGCCGCGGTGACTCTGATCACCGCCGTACCGGCCAGCGCGGACGACCACACGGTAGGCGTGCAGAGCCGGGCAAGCCTGCTGTGCCTGCAACCGCTCAACGAGTCCCTCGACGCCGGTACGCCGATCGTGCAGGTGAGGTGCAACAACCGAAGCACCCAGACGTGGTTCTTCGAGGACATGGGCGATCACGTCTTCCGGCCAAGGAATCTGGCCAGCGGTCTGTGCCTCGACGCCCTGGGCGGCGCGACCAACGGCACACCGGTGGTGCAATGGCCCTGTTCCGGCATCAGCAACCAGCGCTGGCGCGCGAGCAAGGACCTGCCCGACGTCGTGTCGTTGCGGTCGCGCGTGGCCGGTACCAGCAGCCACTGCCTGGACGTGCCGGGAGGCCAGTCGACCGAGGGCCTCGCGGTGCAGATTTACGTCTGCAACGGCACCTCGGCGCAGGCGTGGGGGGTCGGGGTCACGACCATCATCCAGCCGTGACGGCGCGGTGGCGTTCCGCGCCATCGCCGACGCCGGGTGGGAAGGGCGCCGATGCGGCGTTGGAAGGGCGCCGGTTCGATCCGTCACGGCAGGCAAACGCGCTGCAGCAGATCCGCGAGCCAGCCCTGGAACGCCTCGACCGGCCAGCCCTCCTCGTGGACCAGCCGGTGGTAAGCATCAGGCGGCAGGGCGAACAGAATGTCGGCGAGCACCCGCTCCTCACAGCGCAGGGCGGTCTTGGCCGCCAGGTTCGCGGCGATACTCGCCGTGCCGACGCGGCGCTGCCGTCGGATATCCGCCCACAGCCCGGCGGCGTCCTCATCGACCGCAGCCGCCGTTTCGAGCGCGCGGAGCAGGGGAACGACGCGCTGCAGGATCCAGCACACGTTGCGCGCGTGCAGGTGGACCGAGCGCTCCGGATCGGGCTCCTCGAGCGCCTCCTTGAACCACGGCCGGTCGGCGAGCGACATCGGCGCGTCATCCCCGGCCATCGCCTGATCCATCACGGCCTTGAGGATCGCCGGCTTCGGTCCGACCGCGGTAAAGACGGTGGGCCGCG
>JAVHWE010000279.1:0-4660 GCA_032160285.1 Micromonosporaceae bacterium
CCGGCGTGATGGCCGCGGTCGCGGCCGGAGCCCGCGCCGAGGGCGGGCTCGTGGTGGGCATCCGCCCGAACGGCGACCGCGGCGGAGCGTCGCCGGACCTGTCGGTCACCGTCGTCACGAACCTGGGTGACGCCCGCAACGCCGTCATCGTCCGGAGCGCCGACGCGGTCATCGCGATCGGCGGTTCCTGGGGCACCCTCAGCGAGGTCGCCCTGGCCAGGAGCCGGGGTGGCATCGCGGTGGTGGCTCTCGGCGGCTGGCGGATCCTCGACGCCGACGGACGTCCCGTACCGGGCATCGAACACGTGCGAACCGCCGACGCCGCGGTCGCCCGCGCACTGGCCGGCCGGGCCCATCCTGACCTCGATGGCACCTCGACGGCGATCGATCAATGATCCCCGGCGGGAACGGTTGATGGCGCACCGCGGGGGTAAGGAGCGGGGAGGAGGTGTGACATGACGACAAGCGATCCCCGCCGCGCGGCCGCGGCGGCCGGCTTGACGGGCTCGGCCACAGAGGGGGCGGTCACCGAGGACGGCGGCGAGACCGTCGGCGCCAGCGACGCCGAGGCCGATGCCATCCGTGCGGGCGGTCAGGGCGACCTGTCCGACGCCACCCGCGACTCCGACGGCGTGCCGGTGGGCAGCGCCGACGCCGACGCCGACGTGGAGCGCTCGGGCGCGGATCCCGACGCCAGCTGATCCGCGAAACGGTGGATCATGACTGATACGTGCACATTTATCCTGCCTCGCTATGCGGTCAAAGGGAGGCAATTGCCGTAATCTAGGAAATGAGCCCGGCCGCGGTCGAGCCGGCTCGCCGGATCGTCCGTGGTGGCACCCCGTACCCATCCGACGCTCGCGCAGGAGCGCCGACGCCGGCAACCGGAAGACGCCGCTAACAAGACAGAATGGTAGTGACCGGGCCATGGCGCTGGCACACCCATCGGCGGCGGTAGGGCTTGACCACGGTGGCGTCGTGGCGCCCGGTCTGGTCGCGGATCGTCGCCTGCTGGCCTGGTGGACAGGGTTCGTGCCGGTGGCGGGCCTGGCGACGATCGGTCTGGGCGCGACGGTACTGGTGGGTTGGGCAGCCGGGCTGGTGGTTCTCACCTGCGTTGTGCCGGGCACACCGTCGATGAGGCCGAACACGGCGGTGTGTCTGGTGCTGCTCGGGGCCTGTCTGCTGGTCGGCTTTCCGGCATCGGCGGTGTCCGCCGGTCGTCGTGGCGCCGCAGCGGGTTGCGCATCGATCGTGGCGATTGTCGGACTGTTCACCCTGGCGGAGTACGCGGTCGGGGTGGATCTGGGTTTGGATCGGGTGCTGTTCGCCGGGGCGGTGGGTGTCCACCCCGGGTCGACGTCGCATCCGGGTCGGATGGCCATGAACACCGCCACCGCCGTGGTCCTGCTCGCCGGCGCACAGGTTCTGCTGCTTGTCCGCGCGAGGTCGCGGAACGTGCGGGTGGGTCAGGCGATGTGTCTGGGCTCGGCGGGGCTCGGCCTGCTCGGCCTCTACGGCTATGTCCTCCAGGTGCCCGGGCTGCAGCAGTTCCTTGGCCTGACCGGGATTCCGGTACCGACCGCCGTGGGCGTGATCGTGGTGTCCGTGGCGACGTTCTTCACCTGCCCGGTGGACGGACTGGCCCGGCTGTTGACGGCGCGCGGACCGAGCGCGATGTTGACCCGCCGGATGCTCGCGACGACCCTGCTGGTGCCGGCCGCGATCGGCTGGGTGGGGCTGCGCGCCCAGGGCGACGGATGGTTCGGGACGCAGCTCGACGTGCTGCTGGTGACCTTCTCCAACGTGACGGTTTTCGCGGCGGTCAGCGTCGTCGTCGGCGCCCGGGCGGCCCGGCTCGAGGCCGCACGCGACCACGCGGTCGCGTGCGAGCTGAGCGCACGAAAACGCGCCGATGCCGGGCAGCGGGCGATGCAGTTGCATCTGCGGACGCTGGCCGCGATCGTCGAAAGCTCCGACGATGCGATCATCGGCGAGACCCTGGATGGGACCATTACCAGTTGGAACCCCGGGGCCGAGCGCATGTACGGCCATGCGGCCGCGGATGCGGTCGGGGCCAACATTTCCATCATTGCCGGACCGGCCGGGATCGCTGAGCTGTCGGACGTTCTCGCCAAGATCGCCGCCGGACAGCGTGTTGATCACTACGAGACCCAGCGCACCCACAAGGACGGTGCACTGGTCGATGTCTCCGTCACCGTCTCGCCGATACAGGACGACAACGGCACCGTCGTCGGAGCCTCCGCGGTCGCCCGCGACGTCCGTGCCCGCAAACGGGCCGAGGCGCGGCAGAAGACGATCGACGAACGCACCCGGCTCGCCCAACGGCTGCAGAGCGTCGGGCAGCTCGCCGGCGGTGTCGCGCACGACTTCAACAACCTGCTGGCCGTGATCCTGAACTTCACCGCCTTCGTGACCGAACAGACCGCCGACGACGAGGCGGTACAGGCCGACCTCGCACAGGTCCGGGCCGCAGTCGAACGCGCCGCCGGGCTCACCAATCAGCTCCTGCTGTTCACCCGGGGAGAAACCACCCGGCCGGAGCTCCTCGATGTCAACGCCGCGATAGCGGAGGCGCACGCCATGTTGGCGCGCACCATCGGAGAAAGCATCGAGCTGGTCGCGGTCCCCTCATCCGATCCGTTAATGATCTACGCCGACGGTGGTCAGATCCAGCAGGTCCTGATCAATCTCGCGGTGAACGCGCGCGACGCGATGCCCGACGGCGGGACCCTCGTGCTCGCCGGCACGATAACCGAGCTCGACGAGCACCACGTGGACCTGCAACCCGCCCTGCCCGCCGGCCGCTACGTCCGGCTCCTCGTGAGCGACACCGGCGTGGGGATGAGCAGGGACGTCGTCGCTCACATCTTCGAACCGTTCTACACCACCAAGCCCACCGGACAGGGCACCGGACTGGGCCTGGCCACCGTCTACGCCATCGTCACCGAGGCCGGCGGAAGCCTCAATGTGTACTCCGAGCCCAACCTCGGCACCACGTTCCGGGCGTACTTCCCGGTGGCCGATCAGCCCAGCGCTGGCGTGACAACCGCACCCGACGCCGTCCAACCGCCGCGCGGCAACGGCGAGACGATCCTCGTGGTCGACGACGAGGACGCGATCCGGCAGGTCGTGTTTCGCATCCTGGACCACGGCGGCTACCACGTACTGTCCGCACGCGGAGGCCGGGAGGCGCTGACTACCGCCGCTGACCACCGCTTCCAGCTCCTTCTGACCGACGCCATCATGCCCGACATGTCCGGGCGCCGCCTCGCCGAGCTGGTGCGCCGCCAACACCCCCGCCTACCGGTGCTCTACATGTCGGGCTACAGCGACGGCCTGCGGGGTACCCAATTCATCGTCGACGAAGAGATCGGGTTCATCGAGAAGCCCTTCACCGCACACGGTCTCCTGCAGCGGGTCCACGACCTGCTGGTCCACCGCGACACGGACGCACCCGCAGCCAACGGCCACTGACGGCGGCGACGGGTGGTCGGCCCGACCGCGACTCCGTGACGGGCCCCGTTCAGTCCTTATCCGGCGGACCGGCCGACGCGGGCAAGGCGACTCTGGCGGTCCTGCGTTCGCCGTCGAGCACACGCAGGCTCCGCGCCAAGGTTTCACCGTGAATGGACAACTCGCCGCGTTCGAACATGGTCGACAGCGCGTCGCGCAGCGCGGTCGCCCGGCTGACGAGCGCCTGTGCGGCACGCAACGCGGTGTAGGTATGGTCGCCGCGGGCCGGATTGATCAGCCCAAGATAGTCGACACAGGCCAGATAGTTGTCGATCAGATCGGCCTCGGCGGCGGTCATGGCCGGCATCCGGCCGGTATCGGTCATGGTCGACCAGGCCCCACCGGGTGCCGCTCTCCGCGTACCGGTAGCAGTTGGTCGACGAGACCATAGGCCACGGCGTCCGGGCCGGTCAGGATTCGGTCGCGGTCGATGTCGGTACGGACCTGTCGGCGGTCGCGGCCGGTGTGCCGGGCCAGGATCTCCTCCATCGCGGTCCGCATCCGGACCATCTCGCGGGCCTGGATCTCCAGGTCACTTGTCTGTCCCTGGCTCACCTCCAGGGCCGGTTGCTGGAGGACGACCCGGGCGTTCGGCAGCATCATGCGCTTGCCCGGGGTTCCGGCGGCGAGAATCGACGCCGCCGCCGACGCGGCCTGGCCGAGGCAGACGGTCTGGATGTCGCTGGTGACGAACCGCATGGTGTCGTAGATCGCGGTCATCGCGGTGACCGAGCCGCCCGGCGAGTTGATGTAGATCGAGATGTCCCGCTCGGGATGGTCGTGATCGAGGTACAGCAGCTGGGCCAGCACGTCGTTGGCCGACGTGTCGTCGATGGCCGTACCGAGGAAGATGATCCGGTCGCCGAGCAGCTTCGAGTATGGATCCATCGCGTACTCGCCTCGGCCGGTCCGCTCCACAATCGTCGGCAGGATATGTCGAGCGTCCAAGGCGACCTCCACTGCTCTGTATAAGAAATACGTTCTGTACAGAACGTAACATGGTCGGATGGCGTATGAAATCCCGGTCACCCAAGCCCGCGCCGAGTTCGCCGACCTGGTGAACCGGGTGGTCTACGGTGCGGAACGGGTCGTCCTGACCCGGCACGGCAAGTCGATCGTCGCC
>JAVHWE010000311.1:0-2765 GCA_032160285.1 Micromonosporaceae bacterium
TCCGACCCGTCGCCTAGCTCGCGCCTGCGAGTCGTTGCGCGAACCGGACGCGCCCGATGCGCTCCGCCCGCCGGTCTTCGGGGGTATCGACGGACCGGCGGGGTATCGACTGACGGGCAACGACCCACCCCTACGGGGTCTGTCACGCTCCCGCTGACAGGCCCTCGGGTCGGCTGGCGACCGGTGGGTAACGGAGGTGACCGCGCAGGGCGCCCAGGGCGGCGCCGATGAGCGGCACGACCAGTAACGCGATGGCCCCGTCGCCGGCTCCGTTGACGCTCTCCTCGACGTAGTACTCGTGGCGCAGGTTGGTCGGGATGACGATGGTGCTCGGCTCGCAGGTGGGGCACCTGCCATCCCCGGAGGCCTGGTGCGACCCGGTGACATGGTGCGGCGACAGCGCGATCGTCAGGGTGGTGAACAGCGCCACCAGGATGGCCGCCGTGCCCATGGCGCCGGTGGTGGCCGACAGGGCCTGTCGAGCCGGGCTGAGGACGGCGGGCCGGCTGTCGCGGTCGGCCAGCCGGGTGACCGCGGCGTGCACGGCCGCGGGCACGGCCAGCGCGGCCAGGACGAAGCAGGCGAGCACCAGGTAGTCCGCGACGACGACAGGTCCGCCGTGCAGGGAATGGAGGGCTGTCTCGACTGTGTCGTTGATGCCGAAGGGTGCCAGCGGGTAGAGCACCCCGGCGGTCAGGGCTCCGATGCCCAGCGCAAGAGGCAGGACCCGGCGGGTGAACTGGACGCGGCGGGTGGTCAGGATGAGCAGTCCGGCCACGTAGCCGGCGAGGATCAGTAGGAACCCGACGTCCATCGCCCAGATGGGCGCGATGACGGGGAAGTAGACGCCGAGTTGGCTGCCGATGCGCTGCTGGACGGCGGTGGCCGCGATCAGCGCGAGCACCACCGCGTACCCACCCGCCCGGACCACCCGAGGCGCCCAGCCCGGGCGTACCGGCCCGACGTAACGTCCTACCAGCAGCGGCAGCCCGGCCAGTAAGACCAGGGTGCCCACCACGTACATCCGGTTGACCGGGGTGGCGGAGTTCGTCGACGCCCCGGGCCAGGCGATCCACACCAATCCCACCGCCCCGGCCAGGAAGGCCGGTGTCTGAATGATCCGGGTCATGAGCACCTCCCGTGCCACCAGCCACAGCCCGCCGCCCAGCCAGGCCATCCGAGCCGACGGGGTGGGGTGGTCGTCGGTCTCGGCCAGCAGGGCGTGCACCCAGTCGCGGCGGTGTTCGCCCAGCAGACCGGCCAGGCATCGAAGCAGGCCGGCCACCAGCCGCGTCAACCTGTCCATCGTGCGCCCTCCGTTGCCAGCCGCTGTGGGGCCGCGGGTCGCCGTTCGGGTGCCGCCTGGGCCAGCGCCGTGCGGGCGGCAACCAGGCCGCCCGCGGTCAGCCGGTACAGGTGTCGGCGGGGGCGTCCGGCCGGTTGCTCGTCCTCCCACCGCGCCTCGATCAGACGTCGGTCGGCCAACCGGATCAGGATCGGATACAAGGTGCCCGACGCCAGGCCGGTCTGTTTGGCCAGCAGGTACCCGTGCAACCACGCGGTAGGGTCCGCCTCCAGCGCGGCCAGCACGGACAACGTCTGGGCGGAGAACCTCGGACGATCAGCCATGACCCGGTACTCTACCTAGGTAGACCATGGGTGTCCATCATCCCGCGTGAATCTTTTCCAGCGATACACATAGCTAACGGAAGAAGGCTCCCGGGAGAGACCGGCTCCGTCCGCTGTGCCGACGGGCGGTAAGTTATCCACGCCTATAAGCGAACCGCTTCCGGTGGATGGCGACTCGCCGTACTCTGCCCAGGGAACGCCTCATGACCACCACGACGAAAACCCGCCCCGAGCCGCCGGCCGCCGCGGCTAACTGGCCGCGTTGGGTCCCGCCGGCTCTGCTCGCCGTGCTCTTCCTGTTGATCGCCGGTCCGCTCGGCAGCGTCGGCAGCAAGCTGGGCGATGTCCAGAAAAACGACAGCGCGGCATACCTGCCGGCCGGCGCCGAAGCCACCGCGGTGCACACGGCGTTCCCGCGGTTCACCGGCCTGGAGGCCACCAGCGCCGTCCTGGTGTACCGCCGGCCCTCGGGCATCACCAAGCAGGACCAGATCCAGATCATCCTGGCGGCGTTCCACCTGAGCGAACAGCTCAGCGGGCGGCTCGCCGCGCCGCCCATGGGTCCGATCATCTCCGACGACGCCCAGGCCGCCGAGGTCATCGTCCGCCTCATCGGCTCCGACCCGAAGCCGCTGCGAAGCGACATCGCCGCGCTGCGTTCGACCGCCGTCAACACGCCCGGCCTCGAACTTCACGTGGCCGGACCGGCGGCCGCGCTGGCCGACCTGACCGAGGTCTTCGGCAAGGTCGACGGCGTGCTGCTTGCGGTCGCCCTCGGCGCGGTCCTGCTGATCCTCGTGCTGGCCTATCGCAGCCCGGTCCTGCCGCTTATTGTGCTCGGCGTCGCCGGTACCGCGCTGGGGCTGGCCAACGGCGTCATCTACCTGCTGGCCAAGCCGGGCGTGCTGACCGTCTCCGGTGACGCGCAGGGCATCCTCGACGTGCTCGTCCTGGGCGCCGGCACCGACTATGCCCTGCTGCTCACCGCCCGGTACCGCGACGAGCTGCGCCGGCAGCCCGACCGGTACGCGGCGATGCGTTCGGCGTGGCGGGCGGCCGTCCAGCCCATCGTGGCCAGCGGCTCGACGGTCATCCTCGGGCTGCTGTGCCTGCTCGCATCGAATCTCGGGTCGACC
>JAVHWE010000336.1:0-3555 GCA_032160285.1 Micromonosporaceae bacterium
GTGGGTCCTGCGCCGGCGCGGGTAACGCTGGCCTGAGCGGTGTCGCCCACACGTCCCCGGGGCCGGGCGCGCCGCGCGCCCTCGCCCCGGGGGCGCTGGTTACCAGGGCACTCAGCATTTATCTCGACAACTTGGCTGCAGAGTCCGACTGGTGATCACGCGTGGATCCGTCTGGGCGTGAATGCGAGTTGACCGTAGCCGAGATCGTCTCGACGGCGGCGTTGACACGCTGCTGGCTTCTGGCCGACACGTGGCCTGCCTCGGAACTTCCGCAAGCCCGGAGTCCATGCGCCCGTGTCGGCGCACGACTTGCAGAGCAGAGCCCCCTACGCCACGAAGGAAACAGTAGCTATCGACCTCCGTAAGCTCAGCGGCGAGCTGGGCAGCCCGAAGGCCAGCACGCAGAAATTATCGACTACACAGAGTGACGTTCGGCCAGCACGGCGGTGTCCGGATCTGCTGAGAAGCGGAAACTTGATCATGCTACGAAGTGCTTGTCCCTCACGTGGCGTCATGCCACATAGTCGGAGGCGTGGAGGAGCAACTGACGGTAGGGCGTGTGGCCGAGCCAGGCCCGCTGGCGCGCGGTCAACGCCCCCACGTCGTCGCCCTGGTCCGCTCCGGGGCCAAATTCGAGAACGGCTTCTTGGTCGAGCGCGACGAGACCGTCGCAGCCTGATCACACGTCACCGAACGACACCGATTGCAAGTGCTCCCGCCGCTCGCCTACTTGACTCCCGGCTCCTCCAACGCGGGACATTGTCGCCAGGCTTGGTATCGGCTGTCGACGACGGGTGAAAACTGACCCCCTGCGGACGGGTGAATATTGACCCCCTCCGCTTCCACGATGCGGGATGGGGAGGTGATCACGGTGGAGGACTGGGCGGAGATCCGCCGGCTGTACCTGGCGGAGCGGATGTCGATCAAGGCGATCGCGAAGAAGCTGTGTCTGGCCAGGAACACGGTGCGTAACGCGGTGCGTTCGGTGCAGCCGCCGCGGTACGTGAGGGCCGGTTCGGGGTCCATTGTGGATGAGGTGGAGCCGAGGATCCGGGCTCTGTTGAAGGAGTTCCCGCAGATGCCGGCGACGGTGATCGCGGAGCGTATCGGCTGGGACCGGTCGATGACGGTGCTCAACGAGCGGGTTCGGCTGCTACGGCCGGTCTACGCGCCGCAGGACCCGTCCTCGCGCACGACGTACGACCCGGGTGAGGTGGGGCAGTGTGACCTGTGGTTCCCGCCGGCGCAGATCCCGTTGGGGTTCGGTCAGGTCGGGCTCGGTAAGACCGTTCCGCCGGTGTTGGTACTGACCGCCGGGTACTCGCGGTTCCTGGCGGCGACGATGATCCCGACCCGCAACGCCGAGGACCTGGTGCTGGGTCAGTGGGTCGTGCTGGGTCAGCTCGGTGGCGTGCCCAAGCTGCTGGTCTGGGACGGCGAGGGCGGCGTGGGCCGCTATGGCGGGCCGAACCCGAAATTGACAGCGGAGTTCACCGCGCTGCGGGGGATGCTCGGCACCCGGTTCTACGTCTGCAAGCCAAATGATCCCGAGACGAAGGGTCTGACGGAGCGCAACAACGGCTTCTTCGAGACCTCGTTCCTGCCGGGCCGCCGGTTCACGGGCCCGGCCGACTTCAACGCCCAGCTGGCCGGGTTCCTGGCCCGCGCCAACGCCCGCAAGCGACGCCAGCTACAGGGCGCCTCGGCGAACGAGCGTGTCGGCGCGGACCTGGCGGCGATGGGTCCGCTGCCGCCGATCGACACGGCGACGATTGGTTGGCGCAAGAGCATCGTGCTGCCACGCGACTATTACGTGCGGCTGGACACGTGCGATTACTCGGTACACCCGTCGGCGATCGGGCAGCGCGTCGAGGTGATCGCCGATGTGGAGACGGTGCGTATCCGCCGCGGCGGGATGCTGGTCGGCGAACACGAGCGCTGCTGGGCCCGGCAGCAGACCATCACCGACCCCGGGCACCGCAAGGCGGCCGATGTGATGCGCCAGACATTCCAGAATCGCAGCGCGTCTGGGCGCGGTCCCGCGGTGGATGAGGTACAGGAACGCGACCTGTCCGCCTACGACCGGGCCTTCGGGCTGGGCAACGACGACGGGCAGGCGGCGTGATGGCCACCCGCACGACGATGAGCGCGGCGGCTGGGCCGACGCAGGAGCAGACACTGTCCGAGATCGCCTACCTGACCCGGGCGTTGAAGGCCCCCACCCTGCGCGACAGCGTGACCCGTCTGGCCGACCGGGCCCGGGCCGAGAGCTGGACCCACGAGCAGTTCCTGGCCGCCTGCCTGCAACGCGAGGTGTCCGCCCGTGACTGTCACGGCGGGGAAGGCCGCATCCGCGCCGCGAGGTTCCCGGCCCGCAAAGCGTTGGAGGAGTTCGACTTCGACCACCAACGCTCGCTCAAACGCGACACTATTGCCCACCTGGGCACGCTGGACTTCATCACCGCCAAGGAGAACGCGATCTTCCTCGGCCCGCCCGGCACGGGCAAGACGATGCTGGCCATAGGCCTGGGCATCCGGGCCTGCCAGGCCGGGCACCGGGTCGCGTTCGCCACCGCCGCCGAGTGGGTCGCCCGGCTCGTCGCCGCCCACCAACAAGGCCGGCTACAGGCCGAGATCACCAAACTCGGCCGCACCCCATTGGTGATCATTGATGAAGTCGGCTATATCCCGTTCGAGGCCGAGGCCGCCAACGTGTTCTTCCAACTCGTCTCCGCCCGCTACGAACGAGCCAGCCTCATCGTGACCAGCAACAAACCCTTCGGCCGCTGGGGCGAGGTCTTCGGCGACGACGTGGTCGCCGCCGCGATGATCGACCGGCTCGTCCACCACGCCGAGGTCATCTCCCTCAAGGGCGACAGCTACCGACTCCGCAACCGCGACCTCGGCCGCGTCCCCGCCGCCAAGCACGACACCTGACCAGCCATCCTCAATACGGGTGCACGGCAGCGGTCAGCACGACCGGCACCCCGCTGACGCGACGAACCGCGCGCAGGCGCGTCACGCCCGCGCCGTCGAGGACCGGCACTGGATCACAACCCTCGCTGGCCGGCAGCGCCCGCGCCCAGGCGTTGAAGACCCGCCGGTCACGGCCAGGGTCCAGATCGCAGACGTCGGCGTGAGCTTGCAGCACGTCCGGAGTGACCGTCCACGTCAACACCGGCAGCTCACGATGCTCGTCCAAGACCAGCACCAAGACACGGGCGGCCTGCCGCAGCAACCGTCGCCGAACCAAGCCCGGGTGAACGAACTCATCCCCAGCCATCGACCTCATCCCCAGCCATCGACGATCAACCCTCCCAGCCGAACCGCCGGCCACCACCTCGGCGACCGCTACGGCGGGCCAAATACCAGCACGAGCCGGCCACAGCCAGCAACAGCCATACCGAGTAGGGGGTCAGTTTTCAGCCGTCGAAAGGGGGTCAATTTTCGAGCGTCGTTGACAGCGCACTTATCAGACCACCCGAGCACCGCTAAGGGAGGACCTTATGGAGTCCCGAACGCTCGGCCACGGATTGCACATTTCGGCGCTCGGTC
>JAVHWE010000557.1:0-11194 GCA_032160285.1 Micromonosporaceae bacterium
CCCCCCCCCGGGGGGGGGGCCCCCCGCGGGGCCCCCCCCCCCGCCACGGTGTCGCTACTTGATGCCGGCCTCGGCGCACTTGGCGGCGAAGGCGCCGGTGCAGAGGTCAGCCGCGGTCACGAAGCCATCCGTGACGACGTCCTTGACGTTGTCCTTGGTGATGGCGACCGGGGTCAGCAGGACCGACGGGACCTCGGCCTTGCTGGTGGGGTCGGTGACCTTGGCGTCGACCGTCTTCTTCTCGCCCTTGGCCAGCGAGATCGCCAGGTCGGAGGCCGCCTGGGCTTCCTTCTTGATCGCCTTGTACACGGTCATACACTGGTCGCCGACCAGGATGTTCTGCAGACCCTGAACGGTCGCGTCCTGCCCGGTGACCGGCACCTTGCCGTTGAGCTGCTGCTTCTTGAGGACCGTGATGGCCGCGTTGCCGAGGCCGTCGTTGGCCGCCAGGACGCCCGCAATGTCGGGCTTCTGGGTCAGCATCTGCTCGAAGATGGTCGCGGCCTGTGCGTTGTCCCAGTCGGGTACGGACTGGTCCGGGCCCTTGACGTAGTCACCCGAGTCGTACTTCGGCTTGAGCACCGAGTCGTACCCGTTCTTGAACAGGGTGGCGTTGTTGTCGGTGGGCGAGCCGTTGAGTTCGGCGACGACCGGCTTGGTCACGGCCTTGTCGGTCAGACACTTGACCAGGCCTTCACCCTGGAGCTTGCCGACCACGGTGTTGTCGAAGCTGACGTAGTACTGCGCGCCGCCGCCCAGCGTCAGCCGGTCGTAGTCGATGGTGGCCACACCCTGGGACTTGGCCTTGTCGAGGACGGCCTTGCCGGTACCGCTGTCCAGGTTGACGATCATCAGGACGGTGGCCCCGTTGGTGATCATCTGGTCGGCGATGGTCTGGAAGGCGCTCTTGTCGCCCTGTGCGTTCTGGATGTCGTACTTGACCCCGGCCGCCTGGAAGGCCTCCTGCAGGTACTTGCGGTCCGCGGTCTCCCAGCGGGCCGACGTCTTGCTGTCGGGGAGAATGACCCCGATCTTGGCGGTCTTGGTCGTGCTGGTGCCGCCGGTTTTGGAATTATTGTTGTTGCCACAAGCGGCCATGCCGCCAACCGCCAGCACGGTGGCGGCGACGGCAAGAATGCCTCTGCGCATGAGCACAGATCCTTTCGGGATAGCGGCCGCTCAGTGCGGCACTGGGGGTTGTAGTCGGTTTGGGATGAATCTTACTGCTTGCGCCTGTTCATGTTGGTCGGTTCGGATGTCCGATGCGGCGCGGTATGTGCTGCTCGGTCGAGGCGCCTGCGGCGGGTGTGGCGGGCGGATGCCGTCCGTCCGCCATCCGCTCTAGGCTGTCCGAAGAGGCGCGTCGGGCCCGGTATGGCTGATCGCGAAGGTTTGTTGTGTCCGGCAACGTATTTCGAATGCCGGTACGGCGCAAGGGCCTGACCGGTGCGAGTTTGTCGTGCCTGGTAACAATTTGGAGACCACGCCGCCAGCCAGCCGTTACACCGCCGTCCTGGTCACCCACGGCGTCGGGGCTGCGATGATCTCGGTGGGCACCGCTTGTCGGCGGCACCCGCCATGGCCGCCACGGCACCCAGCGTCGATCTGGCACCGGAGGAAATCAATGGTCAATACCCCCACCGCAGCGGACCGCTTCACCTTCGGTCTCTGGACGGTCGGTTGGCAGGGGCGCGACCCGTTTGGTGACGCCACCCGGGCGCCGGTGGACCCGGTGGAGTCCGTCCACCGGCTCGCCGAACTCGGCGCGTACGGGGTGACCTTCCACGACGACGACCTGATCCCGTTCGGCGCCGACGACGCCACCCGCGACCGGCTGATCACCAGGTTCTCGGCCGCGCTCGCCGAGACCGGCCTGGTGGCGCCGATGATGACGACCAACCTGTTCACCCACCCGGTGTTCAAGGACGGCGCGTTCACCAGCAACGACCGCGACATCCGGCGGTTCGCGCTGCGCAAGACGATGCGCAACCTGGACCTCGCCGCCCAGCTCGGCGCAGACACGTACGTGTTCTGGGGCGGCCGCGAGGGGGCTGAGTCCGACGCCGCCAAGGACATCCAGGCCGCGCTCGACCGGTACCGGGAGGGTATCGACCTGCTCGCCCAGTATGTGCTCGACCGGGGGTACCGGCTCCGCTTCGCCATCGAACCCAAGCCCAACGAGCCACGCGGCGACATCCTGCTCCCGACCGTCGGGCACGCGCTGGCGTTCATCTCCGCGCTGGAACACCACGAGATGGTCGGGTTGAACCCCGAGGTGGGCCACGAACAGATGGCCGGGCTCAACTTCGCCGCCGGCGTCGCCCAGGCGCTCTGGCACGGCAAGCTCTTCCACATCGACCTCAACGGCCAGCGCAGCATCAAGTTCGACCAGGACCTGGTGTTCGGCCACGGCGACCTGCTCAACGCCTTCTTCCTGGTCGACCTGCTGGAGCACGGGCTCGACGGCGGGCCGGCGTACGGTGGTCCGCGGCACTTCGACTACAAGCCCGCGCGGACCGAGGACATGGCCGGCGTGTGGGCCTCCGCGTCCGCGAACATGACCACGTACCTGCTGCTCAAGGAGCGGGCGGCGGCGTTCCGGGCCGACCCGGAGGTGCGGGCCGCCCGCGCCGCGACCCGGGTCGAGAAGCTGACGGTGCCGACGCTGGCCCCGGGCGAGACCTACCGGGACCTCCTTGCCGACCGGCCGACGTACGAGGAGTTCGACGTGGAGGCGGCCGCCCGCCGGGGGCTCGGCGCCGTGCACCTGACCCAGCTCGCGGTGGAGCATCTGCTCGGGGCGCGCTGAGCGGGCGCGCGGTTCGACGGCCCCTCGAGACGGATGCGCCCGGCGGCTGCGGTGCTGCGGCGACCGACGGCGGGTCATCACCGATCGTGACGTCCGTCCGGTCGTCTTTTCGATCAGGACGGCGCAGAGTTCAACCGCCATCAACGGGATCGACCACTGACGCAATCGGACCAGCTGGCCGAGGCGTCCGACCGTGTGCACGACGGATGCTCCCTCTCGTCTGTCTGAGCGGCAACTCTGGCCGCGAGCTCGGCGTGGACCACCACTGTGCGCCGCACAGACCTCCGAGACTCAGATCGACCCCGGGCCGCGCCGCCTGAGCTTTTCGCTCTGGAGCTGCCGACGGGCCATTGGCCGGCCGGTACGGGGATCGCGGTCTACGGCGCGCGTGCGGGCAGGGCGGGGGAGGTGAAGCCGGCGCCGACGCAGACGAAGCCGGCGGCCACCACCATCGTCGCGGGATCGCCCGCCAGCTGCTGCTGGGCCGCGGCGAGCGCGACGGCCGGTGGCCGGCCACCGGCGAGCTGCTCGTGGAAGGCGACCATGAACGGGGCCGTCTCGGTGTCGAGGATCGGCAGCACCGACGCGACCAGCTGGGTGGTACCCCGGGCCAGGAAGGTGGCGCTCAGCCCGAGCAGCTCGTCGCCGGCGCAGACGACCGACCGGGCACTGTCGCAGGCAGCCAGCACCACCGTGTGCGGCACCCGGGGCAGCCGCTCGAGGTCGTACACGAGCAGCGGTCCGTCGGACAACCGCAGGTCGGAGAAGAGCGGGTTGTGGGCCGAGAGGCGGCCGTGGGTGGCCAGGTGGGCCACGCTCGCGCCGTCGAGCTCGGCCATCACCGCGTCGACGGTGGCCGCCGGGTCGATCACCGGTTCGGTACCGTAGATCTTGGCAACCGCCTCCGCTTCCTCGCGGGCGCCGGGCAGGTCCGGGCCGGCCGCGACCATCACGTGGGCCGGCGACGGGGTGGCCGGCCGGCTGGCCGTGTACCACAGGGTCGCCGACGGGGACACGGTGAGCGGACGTCCGGCGCACGACGGCAGGACCGACCAGGGCAGGCATTGCAACGACCCGGTGGGCACGACGACGAGCGGGGAGTCGCCGAGCTCGGTGAGCGGACCGAGCAGCAGCCGGTCCAAGCGGCTGGCGGCGTGCTGAAGCAGGGCGAACGCGGCGGCGGTGGCGTCGGCCGAGGTCGCCGGGTCGCGGTGGCGGCGGACCAGCTGGTGCAGCGCGAACGGGATCCGGTCGAGCAGGCCGTCCACCTGGGACATCGTGGCGAGCTGGCGCAGGCGCGAGCGGCCGTCGCACAGCGTCAGCGCGTACAGCACCCCGTCGAGTTGCACGTACTCCACCAGTGCCCGGCCGGCCAGCGCCGCGGCGAGTACAGCGGGGCGGACCGGGGCGGCGGGGCGGGCTGCCGCTTCACCGGGCTGCCGCCTGGCGTGGCCCTGGATCTTGCGCTCGAGCGCGCCCTGCCGGTGCAGCAGCCGGGCCATCGTCGCGCCGTCGGCGCGGTCGGTGCCGGGGGTGGTGTTGATCTCCGTAACCGTCGCCCGCAGCTCGGCCAGCGCATCCGCGAGCGACGGATCGTCCGGCGGTCGCAGCGGCTGTTGCAGCAGGTGACTGGCGCGACCGCGGTCGGCCCACTCCAGGACCCGGCGGGGGCGGCCGTCCTCGACGGCGATCCGCAGGCCGGCCTCAACCAGTTCGGTACGGTGGCCGGCCACGAAAGCGCGCAGGTCGGTGGCGCCCAGCACGGCCCGGTGGCGGTCGAGGACCCGCAGCCCGGCCCGGATCGCGTTGGTCGCGCCGCGTCGGTCGCCCGACGCCTGCCGGAGCATGGCCTCCGCGTACCAGGCCCGGGCCCGCAGGATCGCCGGCCCCCCGCCGCGCCGAGCCCGGCTGGCTTCGCGTAGGTGCGCGTGGCCCTCCTCGACGCGGCCCCGGTCGATCAGGATCCGGGCCGCGAGCAGCCGGCCCTCGATCGAGGCGACCGGCCAGCCGGCGGCGGTCAGGGCGGTCACGACGGCGTCGACCCGGCGCAGGCTGATCCGCGAGGACCGAGCCCCCGCGTCCTCGCTCCGCGAGGACCGAGCCCCCGCGTATTCGCAGCGCAGCACCGCCAGGCGGGCCAGCGCGGCCCACTCCGGGCGCTGGTGGCGGGCGAACTCCCGCGCCGCCAGGCGGGCATGGCGCAGCGAGCCGGCCGGGTCGCCGTCGAGGTAGGCGGCCTGGGCCAGCAGCAGCCGCACCTCGGGCAGCTTGATCCCGCGCTGCTCCTTGCAGAGCTCGGCCACCGCCTGCTCCGCGGTCTCCCGGGCCTCCGACACCAGGCGTACCGAGAGCAGCAGTTCGCTGCGGTCCTGCAGCAACGAGCCGACCTGGGCCCCGTGGTCGCGGATGCGCCGCTCGGCCCGGTCGAAGTAGTCGAGCGCGGCCGGCACGTCGCCCCGCGCGGCCAGCACGAACGCGAGGTTGGCCTGCGCGAAACCGACCCGCAGACCGAGGTCGAGCCGGCGGGCCAGGCGCTCCGCCTCCCGCAGGTCCGTCTCGGCCGGGCCGAACTCGTGGCGGTACGCGTGCGCCAGGCCGCGGTTGCTCAGGACCCGCAGCAACCACAGCAGGTCGCCGGCCTCCCGGATCGCGGGCAGCGCGGTGCGGTAGTCGGCCACCGCCTCCGGTAGGCGGCCCAGCTCCAGCATGATGGTGCCGCGTTGGGTCAGTGCGCGGGCCCGGGCCACCCCGTCCAGATTGCCCAGCGCGGCGTCGATCTCGGCCCGCGCCTGCTGCGGGCGGCCCCGTTCCAGCAGTGCGGAGGACAGGGTCATCCGGGCCTCGGCCGCCAGCAGCGCGGAGCCCGCCCGGCGGCCGAGCCGCACCGCCTCCCGCAGGTGGGCGATCGCGCTGTCGACGTCGCCCCGGTGGCGTAGTGCCAGCCCCCACGCCCGCTCGGCCACCGCGGCGGCGGCCGGATCGCGCTCCCGGCGTGCCTGGGCCACGATCCGCGTGGCGAGGGCGACCGCACGCGCCGGTTCGGCGTCTGCGAGCCTGAGTGCCTCCTGCGCCTGTTCGGCCACGGCCGCGTCCCCCATGGGCTAAGGGTGCTGTACGGACCGGTACTCGAGTCAAGAAAAATACCGTGGTTTGGTATCAGGCGTGTGCTGAGCCACTCCGAACCCCAGACAAGCTGTCCGCGTGGGAAGGGGCCCGACCCGATGGACGCCAGTACGCATGACCGAATCTACGACTACCGCACGGGCGAGTTCGTCGTCGCGACCCCGCACCTCGGCCTGGTGCTGTCGCACCTCGACGGTACCCACGCGCATCCGACGGCACACCTGCCCGAACTGGGCCTGAGCCTGGTCGGCCTGCCCGACGCCGCGGCGGCGGCGCGTCAGGTCCGGTCCCGGCGCGAGGCGGCGGGCGCGCCGGCTCCGGTACTCGACGAGGCGCTGGCTCACCGGCGGCCGCTGGAGCGCCTGCTGGCGGAGTTGCGGGCGCTGATCGGTCACCGGTACGGGGGCTGGGTGCCCGATCTCGGCAAGAACCGCATCATGCAGGGTCTGCACCTGTTCCCGTACCCCGATTTCGGTGGGGAGGGCGCGCCGACGGCGCTCGCCGCCGACACGGTACTGCCGACCTACGGCGACGATCCGGAGGCCGGCCGACAGGCCCGCGTCGTCGTGCTCGACACCGCCATCTACCCCCACGACCGGCTGGCCGGGCGGTACGTCACGGCCGACGCGCACAGCCTGCTGGCGACCGGCGACGACGAGGCGAGGCCGTGGTGGATCGGGCACGCGACGTTCCTCACCGGGATGATCCTGGGCCGGGCGCCGGCGGCCCGGGTGGAGATCGCGTCGATCCTGCGACCGGACGACTCCGGCGCCGCGAGTCTGTGGGACGTCGCCCGCAAGCTCGTCGCCTACGCGGACTCGGGCGTTGACGTGATGAACCTGTCATTCGGCTGCTTCACCGTGGACGGGCAGGCCCCGCTGGTACTGGACCGGGCCATCGCCCTGCTCACGCCGCGGATGGTCGTTGTCGCGGCCGCCGGCAACTACGGCGCGGCCAGCCAGGACGAGCGCGGGTTCCCAGGACCCGACACACCGGTCTGGCCGGCGGCGCACGCCGCCGTGGTCGCGGTCGGCGCCACCGCCGAGCCGGGCGTGCCGGCGCCGTTCAGCCCGCGGGCACCGTGGGTGGACCTGCTGGCCCCGGGTGTCGACGTGACCAGCACGTACCTGACGGGCACCGTGATGGTTCCCGACACGAACCTGCCTACCAAGGAGGTCCCGCAGCAGTTCACCGGCGTGGCGCGATGGTCCGGGACGTCGCAGGCCGCCGCGGCGGTGAGCGGCGCCATCGCCGCGCGTACCGTGCGGGGGGTACGAACCGCCCACCAGGCGCTGGGAGACCTCGGTGACGGGTTGGGTGATCCGAGCAGTACGGGCATTGAGACGGCACAACTCCCGCACCCGTGAGGGGGGTACGCCGGCGCACATCTCGGTGCCCGACCGAGAGAGGGTGTCCGGTGCGTGACGACCCCGATGTTGTCGAACTCGTTCGGCGGGCCACCGACGGCGACGGTTCGGCCTGGAACGACCTCGTGGAGCGGTACGCGCCGCTCGTCTGGTCGATCTGTCGCCGGTACCGGCTGGGTGACGCCGACGCCGCCGACGTCGGTCAGAACGTCTGGCTGCGTCTGGTCGAACACCTGTCGACGATCAGGCAGCCGGCCGCCCTTCCGGGCTGGCTGGCGACGACGACCCGGCGGGAGTGCCTCCGGGTGCTCCGCGGCCGCCAGCACGAGCGCGTCGAGTCCGACCTCGAACTGGACACAATGGACGACCGGGACACCTCGCTGGTGGAGGAGTCGCTGCTGGCCGAGGAGCGCAACGTGGCGCTGCGGGCCGCATTCGCCCAGTTGTCGGCCGCCTGCCAGGAACTGTTGGCGATGCTGATGCACGATCCGCCGTTGTCGTACGCGGAGATCAGCGAGAAGCTCGGTACCAAGATCGGGGGGTTGGGCCCGCGCCGGGCACGCTGCCTGAACCAGCTGCGGAGCCGGCCGCCGCTGGCGGCGCTCATCGGATCGGCGGAGAGAGGTGAGACGCGTGACCAGCCCATGGTGGAACGATGACGACGAGCTCCTGCGCGCGCTCGGCGGTGCCCTGCGAGCCGGCCAGGAGGTTCCGCAGCGGTTCGTCGAGATGGGCCGGGCCGCGTACACCTGGCACGACATCGACGCCGAACTCGCCACGCTCACCTTCGACTCGGCGACCGCCGCGCACGAACGGATGCTGGCCACCACCCGGGCCGAACCGGCCGCCCTGCGGTCGCTGACGTTCGCCGCCGGGCGGCTGAGTCTGCACCTGGAGGTGACCAACGACGCCCTCCACGGCCAGGTGGTGCCGGCGCAGCCCGGCGAGATCGAGCTACGCCCGGCCGACGGGCCGCCCACCAGCATCGAGGTCGACGAGGTGGGCTGGTTCGTCGTCCGGCCGGTACCGACCGGCACGTTCCGGCTGCGGTGCCAGACCACGAGCGGGACCCTGGTAATCACCGACTGGATCACCCTGTAGGAGCCGTCCGAATCACCACGGCCGCCTCGGGCGGCGGGTCCGCGGCCCCACCGTTCGCCAACCGTGGGGAAAGTTGCGCTCAGGCGTCCGGTCGGATGGCCGATAGGCCGGACATGCCCGCACTGGAAGACATTACCGCCAGCGGTGCGCCCGCCGTGTCCGGCGCCGTACACGTCGGGCGTCAGGCAATGTACGACCGTGAGGGCGCGCTGGTCGCCTACGAGCTGCTGTTTCGCCGGGACGCGGACGCACTGGAGGCCACCGAGTCGGGGGTGTACGCCACCAGCAAGGTCATCGTCACCGCGATGACCGAGATCGGCATCGACGCCCTGGTCGGTGACGCGCGCTGCTTCGTCAACCTGACCCGCGAGTTCCTCGTCGGCGAGCTGCCGCTGCCGTTCGACCACCACCGGGTGGTGCTGGAGGTTCTGGAGACGATCACGATCGACGACCAGGTCGTGGCCGGGGTGGCCGCGCTGGTCGAGCAGGGCTACCCGATCGCGCTCGACGACTTCGTCCTCGGTACCGGCCACGAGCGCCTGCTGGAACTCGCCAGCTACGTCAAGATCGATCTGCTGGAGACCCCGCCGGAGATGGTCGTGGCCCTGGTGGAGCTGTGTCGGCGGTACCCACGGCTGCGGCTGGTGGCCGAACGGCTCGAGACCGCCGAGCACTTCCGGGTCGCCACCGAGCTGGGTTTCGACCTCTTCCAGGGGTACTACCTGAGCCGACCCCAGGTCATCTCGGTACCCGCGCTGTCGTCGTCGCGGCTGCGCCGGGTGGAGCTGCTCGCCCTGCTGGCCGATCCGAAGGTGTCCGAGTGGCCGGTGGTGACGTTGGTGACCGCCGACCCGGCGCTGAGCATGCGACTGCTCGCGGCGGCCAACGCGCACGCCCTGGGCCTGCCGGTCAAGGTGTCCTCGGTTCACGACGCGGTCAGCCTGCTCGGCGTCGAACGCCTCCGCGACTGGGCCACCCTGTTGCTGGTCAGCGACCTCGAGGACGGCGACGAGGAGCGCCTCTCCGCGGTCGTCACCCGGGCCCGGATGTGCCAGAACATGGCGGAGCGGATGCACCTGGCCGGTGAGGCGGCGTTCACCGTCGGGCTGCTGTCGGCGATCGCCGAGATGCTCGACCAGACGCCCGACGAACTGGCCCCGCGGCTGTCGCTGAACGCCGAGGTCACCGACGCCCTGGTCACCGGCGCCGGTCCGCTCGGTGAGCTGTTGTCGTTCGTCATCTCGTACGAGTCGAGTGACCTGCCGGCGATCGTCGCGGGAGCCGAGTCGGAGCCGGGTACGGGCACTGCGGCGCCGTCGGAATCGGAGGTGACCCGCTCGTACCGGGAGGCGGTGGACTGGTCGACGTGGCTCTTCGAGCAGTAGCCCGCCGACCCGGCGGAGCGTCGGCGCTCAAGCGGCCGCGGTGGCGACCCGGTTGCGGC
Organism: Micromonosporaceae bacterium; assembly: GCA_032160285.1. GTDB lineage: Bacteria > Actinomycetota > Actinomycetes > Mycobacteriales > Micromonosporaceae > Planosporangium. The sequence goes on from JAVHWE010000557.1 coordinate 9,845, forward strand.
CGCCCTGCTTGGCCTCGTACAGGGCGGCGTCCGCGCGGGCCAGCAGGTTGCTCAGGTCACCGTCGTCACCGTCGAGGTAGGCCAGACCGACACTGATCGTCACCGGCAACTGGCCGGCCGCCGTCGGCACCGGCGCCGCGCAGACCACCGCGCGCAGCCGCTCGGCGAGCCGCGCCGCGGCCACACCGGTCTCCGGGGTCAACAGCGCGAACTCCTCACCGCCGTAGCGCCCCAGCACATCGATGTCGCGCACCGCGGCGCGCAGCCGGGCCGCGACCGCGCGGATGACCTCGTCGCCGACCGGATGACCGTACGAGTCGTTGGTGCGCTTGAAGTGGTCGATGTCCACCATGATGGCCGCCAGCGGGCGGCGGTAGCGCTGCGCGATCCGGCACTGCCGGCTGGCCTCGTTGAAGAAGTGGCTGCGGGTGTACAGGCCGGTCAAACCGTCCACGGTGGCCATCCGGCGGACCTGGCTGAACAGCCGGGCGTTCTCGTATGCGGTCATGCCCTGGCCGGCCATCGCGCCGGCGATCTCCACCTGTGGCCCGCCCACGACGCCGTCGCGCCCGGACCCGACCAGCAGGACACCGAGCGGATCTCCACGGGCGGCCACCGGCAGTGCCAGCCAGCCCTTCGGCGAGCCCAGCATGGCGCACGGCCCCGTCGACCGCCCGTCGCCGGCGGCGCCGACCACCGGGCCGGTGAGCCCGACCAGGACGGCCGGAACCGGGTCGACCACGGTACCGGCCGGGGCCCCCGCACCGTGGCTCGCGGTCACCACGAAACGGTCGTCCACATGGGAGATCAGCACGGCCGCCTCGCCGTGGAGGGTCTCGCTCAGCGCGCTGAGCAGTCGGGCCATCACCTCGTCCGGATCGAGCGTCGAGGTCATGTCCCGCATCGCCGCGTGCAGCCGCTGAGCCACGTCGCGCTGCCGGCGGGCGACCTGGACGTCCAGCGCGAGCCCGGCCGCGCGGGCCGTCTCCAGCCGGGTCGCGACCTGCGTCGTGATCGCGGTGAGCAGGTCGACATCGGCGGTGTCGAACATGCCCTTGGCGATGCGGCTGTCCAGGTACACCACGCCGCGTAGCCGGCCCTCGAACATCAGCGGCGCCACCATGATGCTGCGCAGGCCGTGGATCTGCGCGCTGCGCGAGCCGAGCGCCACCCCCTCCTCGCTGCCGGTCACCACCAATGGCTGCTTGGTGGCGTGGACCCGGTCCACCAGCGTCGTGCTGTACGCGGTGAGCTCCTCGATGTCGTTGCCGTCGCCGTCGCGGCCCAGGTACTGCGCGAGCTGGCCGGTGTCGGCGTCCAGCAGGAACAGGAAGGCGCGTTCGGCGCCCA
>JAVHWE010000562.1:0-6347 GCA_032160285.1 Micromonosporaceae bacterium
TTCGTTGACGATCACACCGCCGGCGAGGGTGCCGAGGCGTTCGATGACGGTGGCAGGTAGGCGGCGACCGGCTCGGTCGCGTCCGACCACCACACGCCACACACCGTTCTGGCGTTGGCCTCGGCCGAGGGCCTGAAGGCGTACTCGACGTAGCGGCCGTTCACGGTCCCCGACGTCGCCTTCCGGGTACCGGGCCCGCAACCCCGGGGCGAGCTGTTTCGCGTCGATATTCTGGCCGAGATAGCAGACGGTACGGCCGAGCGGGCTGGCCCGCTAGTTGGCGATGCCCACCGGACACGAGAGCCCGTTGGGGCCGTGGTTGCAGTAGCCGCCGGGATTCTTCGCGTCGGACAGGTACTGCTGGTGGTAGTCCTCGGCGTAGTAGAACGGGCCGCCCTTGGCGATCTCGGTGGTGATCTCGCCCAGTCCCGCCGCCCGGGTGACCGGCTCGAACGCCTTTCGCGACGCCTCGGCCTCGGCGAGCTGGCTGTCGGTGGTCGCGTAGATGGCCGAGCGGTACTGGGTACCGATGTCGTTGCCCTGGCGCATGCCCTGGGTCGGGTCGTGGTTTTCCCAGAAGACCTTGAGGAGCTGACCGTACGAGACGACCTTCGGGTCGTAGACGACCTGTACCGCCTCGGTGTGGCCGGTCAGTCCGGAGCAGGTCTCCTCGTAGGTCGGGTTCGGGGTGACGCCACCGGCGTAGCCGACGGCTGTCGAGTACACCCCGGGCAGGGTCCAGAACAGCCGCTCGGCCCCCCAGAAGCAGCCCATCCCGAACACCGCCACCTGATGGCCGGCCGGCCACGGGCCGGTCAGCGGGGTACCGAGCACGGCGTGACCCGCGGTCACCGGCATCGGCCGGTCGCGGCCGGGCAGGGCGTCCTCGGGTGTCGGCAGGTCCAGCTTCTTGCGCCGCAGAAACACGATGACTCCTTCTCACGTCTGCCCGGAACCGACGGACCGGCACCTGGGCACCTCAAGCATGCCGCGACGAGCCGGGCGACACCCACCTCAGCGGTACGCCGCGCCTCAGCGGTACGCCGCGGCGATCCGGTCGGCGTAACCGGCCGCCTCGTCGGCGGAGGCGTACGTGGTGCGAGGCCAGAAGAAGCCGCGCAGCCCGTCGCCCTTGGTCCGCGGTACGACGTGGGTGTGCAGGTGTGGCACCGACTGGGACACCTTGTTGTTGATCGCCACGAAGGTGCCACCGGCGTCGAGCGCGGCCTCCACGCCGACCGCCAGCCGCCGCACGAATCGGAAGTACTCTCCGAGCAACTCCGGCGGCAGATCCCCGAGGGTGGCCACATGCGTGCGCGGTACCACCAGGGTGTGGCCCTTGAACACCGGGCGGGTATCGAGGAAGGCGACGGCCGTCGGGGTGGCCGCGACCAGGTAGGCCGGCGTCGTGCCGGCGACGATCCCGCAAAAGACACAGCCCGTCATTCTGATCATGATAGCGGCCGATAGTGTCCTCCCATGACCACCGGCCCACGACCGTACGGCTTCGACACGCTCGCGATCCACGCCGGGCAGGAGCCCGATCCGCGTACCGGCGCGGTCGTCCCGCCGATCTATCAGACCAGCACGTTCGCCCAGGACGCGGTCGGTTCGCCGCGCCTGGGGTACGAGTACAGCCGCAGTGCCAACCCGACCCGCGACGCGTTGCAGGAGTGCCTCGCCGCGCTGGAGGGCGGCCACCGCGGGCTGGCCTTCGCCAGCGGCCTCGCGGCCGAGGACGCCCTGCTGCGCACCGTCTGCCGGCCCGGCGACCACGTGGTGATCCCCGGCGACGCGTACGGGGGAACGTACCGGCTGTTCGACCGGGTCGCCCAGCCGTGGGGTCTGGACTTCACACCCGCCGACCTGTCCGACATCGACGCCGCGGGGGCCGCGCTCCGGCGCGGTACCCGGGTGGTCTGGGTGGAGACGCCGACCAATCCGCTGCTCGGGATCGTCGACCTCACCGCGCTGGCCGGGCTCGCCCACGATGCCGGGGCCCTGCTCGTGGTCGACAACACGTTCGCCTCGCCCTACCTGCAGCAGCCGCTGGCCCACGGGGCGGACGTGGTCGTGCACTCGACCACCAAGTACATCGGTGGCCACTCCGACGTGATCGGTGGCGCGCTCGTCGTCGGCGACGCCGCGCTCGGCGAGGAACTGGCTTACCACCAGAACGCCATGGGCTCCGTACCCGGGCCGTTCGACGCCTGGCTGACCCTGCGCGGGATCCGGACCCTCGGGGTACGGATGGAGCGGCACTGCGACAACGCGGAGCGGATCGCGGAGTTCCTGGCCGGTCACCCGACGGTCGGTACCGTGCTCTACCCGGGGCTTCGCAGCCACCCCGGCCATGACGTCGCCGCCAAGCAGATGCGCCGCTTCGGCGGCATGATCAGCTTCCGGGCCGTCGGTGGCGCGGCCGCCGCCGTGGAGATCTGCAACCGGGCGCGTCTGTTCATCCTCGGCGAGTCGCTGGGCGGCGTCGAGTCGCTCATCGAGCACCCCGGACAGATGACCCACGCCAGCGTCGCCGGGTCACCGCTGGAGGTGCCGGCCGATCTGGTCCGGCTGTCCGTCGGCATCGAGACCATCGACGACCTGCTGGCCGACCTCGACCACGCGCTCGCCGGTTAGCGTTTCCGGACACGACGAAAGGGGCGAGATGCGTGGCCACGGCGGCTCGTGGGTAGGGGTGAGCGCGCGGGAGATCGCCCGCGCGGTGCGTCGGGGCGACGCCTCGGCCACCGAGGTGGTCGCCGACCACCTCGACCACATCCAGGCGTACGACCGGATCATCCACGCGTTCCGGCAGGTCCGCCCGGCGGAGGCGCTGTACGAGGCGGAGATCGTCGACGAGCTGTCCGAGCTGGGCAACCTGCCGCTGGCCGGCGTCCCGATCGCGGTGAAGGAGAACACCGCGGTGGTGGGCGTGCGGACCTGGCACGGTTCCGCCGCCGCGGCCGGGCCGGTGGCCGACAGCGACCACGAGGTGGTCCGGCGGCTGCGGGGTGCGGGCGCGATCGTCGTCGGTACCACCCGGATGCCGGAGCTGGGCATCTTCGCGTCCACCGATGACCAGTCCGCGACCACCCGCAACCCGTGGCGGACCGACCGCAGCCCCGGCGGGTCCTCCGGCGGGTCGGCGGCGGCGGTCGCGGCGGGACTGGTACCGATCGCGCACGGCAACGACGGCCTCGGCTCGATCCGCATCCCGGCCGCCTGCTGCGGCCTGGTCGGCCTCAAACCGGGCCGCGGCGTCGTACCGTCCGGCGTCGGCGCCACGGACTGGTACGGCCTGGCCGAGCAGGGCGTCCTGGCCACCACCGTCGCCGACGCCACGGTGGGGTTCATGGTGCTCGCCGGCCGCGCACCGACCAGGCTGGTGGAGCCGGGCCGGCTGCGGATCGCCGTGTCGCTGCGCTCGCCGGTGTCGGGGGTGTTCGCCGACGCCGACACCGTCCGCTCCACCGGCACGGCGGTACGGCTGCTGGTGCGGGCCGGGCACGACGCGGTACAGGCCGACCCGGTGTACCCGGCGGCGCTGCGGGTGCAGGGCCTCGCCACCTGGTTCGCGGCCGCGTTCGCCGACGCCGAGGCGGCCGGGGTCGACGTGTCGGCCCTCCAGCCGCGTACCCGCCGGCACCTGGCGCTGGGTCGCCGCGTAACCGGCACCCGCCTGGTGCGCGAGCGGGATCGGACCGCCTGGCGGGAGCGGTGCCGGGACTGGTTCACCGACGGCCGGTTCGACGTGCTGGTCACCCCGGCCCTGGCGACCGCGCCGCCGGTGGCCGCGGGCTGGCACCAGCGGTCCTGGCCGGCCAACGTCGTGTCGAACCTGCGGTACGCGCCGTACGCGGCCCCCTGGAACATGGCCGGGTTCCCCGCCATCGCGGTACCGATCGGGGTACGCCGCGACGGCCTGCCGGCGTCGGTGCAGCTCGTCGGGCCGCCCGGCACCGAACTGACCCTGCTGGGGGTCGCCGGCCAGCTCGAGGCCGCCGCGCCGTGGCGGCGGCACGCACCGGGCTGGCCCCGCTCGCGGGCACCACGGGTACGCCTGGGCTCGGCCTGATCGGTTACTGTGGCGGCTCCCTCCACCTTGCGGAGTTGTCGCCGTGACCTGTCCCAGCTGCGGGGCTGCCGTGCAGGATGATCAGCCCGCCTGTTCGCGGTGCGCCGCCGCACCCGATGCGCTCGCGGTACTCGGCGCACCGGCCGTGCCCGGCGCACCGGCCGTGCCGACCGTGGACGGTGAACCCGCCGTGCCGACCGTGGACGGTGAACCGGCTGTGCCTGCCGTGACCGGTGCACCGGCCGGGCCGGATGCGCCTGCCCCGCCCGGCGTGTCCGCCGTGCCCGATGCGCCCGGCGTGCCGGATGCGCCTGGTGGGGCGGGGCCGACCCTGGCACAGCGCTGGGTGGGCCAACCGGCGGTGGGGCAGGTGCGTCCGGTAACCGGGCGGGCCACGGCCGCGATGGTGACCCTGGCCACGGCGGCGGTGGTCGACCTGGTGTGGGCGTTCACGCCACTGGCTTCGGTCTGGTCGGTTCACGAAGCTGCCGGCCGGGGCGGGCAGTCGCCCGGCGCGGTACTGATCGTCGCCACCTTCGGCGTGGCCATCCTGATGCTGCTGGCACACGCGCTCGCCGCCGTGTCCCTCGCCGCGTGGCTGCACCGGGTCACCGCCAACGCCCGCGTACGGGGATGGCACGGCTGGTCGCCGGGGCTGGCGGGGGCAGCATGGTTCATCCCGGTCGCCGGCGCGGTCCTGCCGCCCTTGATCGTGGTGGACCTGGCGCGGGCCGGCGCGACCCGGGTCGGCCGGCTGGTCTGGGCCTGGTGGTCGGCCTGGCTGCTCGGCTGGGTGGCACTCTGGGCGGGCACCGCGTTCACCTACCCGGGTGAACTGGTCGATCTGCTGTCCCGGGTGGCCGGCGGCGCGACCGTCGATGTCGACCGGGCGGGTCAGCTTCTCGGGTACCAGATCGCGGCTCGACTGCCCGGTGCCGTGCTGCTGATCGCGGCGGCGGTACTCGGTGGTCTGGTGGTGAGCCGGGTGAGCCGCCCGGCGCCGTCGGTGCCTCCGCTGGCGGCGGCCCTGCCAACGGTGGCGATCCCCACGCAGCCGCCGCGCTTCCCGCAACCCGCGAGCCGGCCGCGGCCGGCCACGCCGGTAGTGCCGGCGCAGCGGACGCCAGGGCATGAACAGGAGTCCGGGGCCGGTCCGTTGGTGGACGCCGGCGAGGAAATCGCCGGCGACCCGGGCAGCTGATCGACGGCACCCCTGGGCCGCGGGTGGACCGTCGTACGGGTGTCCCCGCGCCGGCTTCAGGTGGCACCATCTGCGCATGGCCGTCATATCGGAGCTGACAACGCTCGCCGACATTGAAGCCGCTCGCGAACTGCTCCGCGGGGTGATCCGGCTGACGCCGCTGGAGCCCAGCCGCCCACTGCAGGCGAAGCTCGACGGTCCGGTGTGGCTCAAGTGTGAACACCTTCAGCGGGCCGGCTCGTTCAAGGTCCGCGGGGCGTACACCCGGATCGCCCGGTTGACCGAGGCCGAACGCGCCCACGGGGTGGTCGCGGCGAGCGCGGGCAACCATGCCCAGGGGGTCGCGCTGGCCGCCGGCCTGATGCACACCGCCGCGACCGTGTTCATGCCGGTCGGGGCGCCGCTGCCGAAGATGGCGGCGACGAAGGGTTACGGCGCGAAGGTCCGGTTGGTGGGGGACACCGTCGATGACGCGCTGGACGCGGCCCGGGGGTACGCCGACGATACCGGCGCGGTCTTCATTCACCCGTTCGATCACCATGACGTGATCGCCGGCCAGGGCACCCTGGCTCTCGAGATCCTGGAGCAGTGCCCGGACGTCCGCACGATCGTGGTGGGGGTGGGTGGTGGGGGTCTGATCTCCGGGGTCGCCGTCGCGGTCCGGGCGCTCCGCCCCGACGTCAAGATTATTGGGGTACAGGCGAGCGGTGCCGCCGCGTACCCGCCTTCGCTGGCGACGGGGCGGCCGGTCCGGCTGTCCACGTACGCGACGATCGCCGACGGAATCGCGGTCGGGTGCCCGGGTGACGTGACGTTCGCGCACGTCAGCAAGCTGGTCGACGACGTCGTCACGGTCACCGACGAGGACATCTCACGGGCCCTGCTGATGCTGATGGAGCGCGGCAAACAGGTCGTCGAGCCGGCCGGCGCGGTCGCGGTGGCGGCGCTGCTCGCCGGCTCAGCCGAGGTGGAGACGCCGGCGGTCGCGGTCATCAGCGGCGGCAACATCGATCCGCTGCTCATGCTGAAGTTGATCGAGCACGGACTGGCGGCGGCCGGCCGGTACCTGAT
>JAVHWE010000613.1:0-3433 GCA_032160285.1 Micromonosporaceae bacterium
GCCGGATCGTAGGCCACCACGGCCGGGTTGGTCGCCGCGATCAGGTGTGAGTGTCCGTCCTCGTGCTGGAGGCCCTCGCCGTTGAGCGTGGTACGCCCCGCCGTCGCACCGAGCAGGAAACCGCGCGCCATCTGGTCGGCCGCCGCCCAGAGGCCGTCGGCGGTGCGCTGGAAGCCGAACATCGAGTAGAAGATGTACACCGGGATCATCGGCTCGTCGTGGGTGGCGTAGCTGGTCCCGGCGGCGGTGAACGACGCGACCGAGCCGGCCTCGTTGATCCCCTCGTGCAGGATCTGACCGGTGTCGGACTCCCGGTAGGACAGCAGCAGTTCGCGGTCGACCGGGGTGTAGTTCTGGCCGAACGGAGAGTAGATCTTCGCCGTCGGGAACAGCGAGTCCATGCCGAACGTACGGGCCTCGTCCGGGATGATCGGCACCCACCGTTGGCCGATGCCCTTGTCCTTCATCAGGTCCTTGAGCAGCCGGACGAAGGCCATCGTGGTGGCCACCTTCTGCTTGCCCGAGCCGCGCTTGCTCTCCCGGTAGGCCTCCGCCGGCGGCAGCGCGAGCGCCTTGGACCTGGTGCGCCGTGCCGGTATCGGCCCGCCGAGGGCCCGTCGGCGTTCCTGCATGTACGCGTACTCGTCGGAGGACTCGCCGGGGTGGTAGTAGGGCGGCAGGTACGGGTTCTCATCCAGGACCGAGTCGGGGATGTCCAGGTACAGCCGGTCCCGGAAGGTCTTGAGATCGGCCAGGGTGAGCTTCTTCATCTGGTGGGTCGCGTTGCGGCCCTCGAAGTGCGATCCGAGCGTCCAGCCCTTGATCGTCTTCGCCAGGATGACGGTCGGCTGTCCGGTGTGGTTGACCGCGGCCTGGTAGGCGGCGTACAGCTTGCGGTAGTCGTGGCCGCCGCGTTTGAGGTTCCAGATCTCGTCGTCGGTCAGGCCCTCGACCATCTTGCGGGTGCGCGGGTCCCGGCCGAAGAAGTGCTCCCGCACGTACGCGCCGGATTCGGCCTTGTAGGTCTGGTAATCGCCGTCCGGCGTGACGTTCATCAGGTTGACCAGCGCGCCGTCGGTGTCGGCGGCGAGCAGCGGGTCCCACTCGCGGCCCCAGATGACCTTGATCACGTTCCAGCCGGCGCCCCGGAAGAACGCCTCCAGCTCCTGGATCACCTTGCCGTTGCCGCGCACCGGGCCGTCCAGCCGTTGCAGGTTGCAGTTGATCACGAAGGTGAGGTTGTCCAGCTCCTCGCGGGCGGCCGCGCCGATCGCGCCGAGCGACTCGACCTCGTCCATCTCGCCGTCGCCGGGGAACGCCCAGACGTGCTGCTGGCTGGTGTCGGTGATGCCGCGGTGGTGCAGGTACCGGTTGAACCGGGCCTGGTAGATGGCGTTGAGTGGGCCGAGTCCCATCGACACGGTGGGGAACTCCCAGAAGTCCGGCATCAGCCGCGGGTGTGGATAGGACGGCAGCCCGGCGGCGGCCGGGCCGGACCGGTGCGACAGTTCCTGGCGGAAGCCGTCGAGGCGGTCCTCGCTGAGCCGGCCTTCGAGGTAGGCCCGGGCGTACATGCCGGGGGAGGCGTGACCCTGGAAGAAGATCTGGTCGCCGCCGCCGGGATGGTCCTTGCCGCGGAAGAAGTGGTTGAAGCCGACCTCGTACAGGCTCGCCGCGGACGCGTACGTCGAGATGTGCCCGCCGACCCCGATCTCGGGGCGTTGCGCCCGGTGGACCAGCATCGCGGCGTTCCACCGGACGTAGGCGCGGATGCGCCGCTCCACGAACTCGTCGCCCGGGAACCAGGGTTCACGCTCGGGCGGGATCGTGTTCAGGTAGTCGGTCGCGGTCAGCGGCGGCACCCCGACCTGCCGCTCGCGGGCCCGCTCCAGCAGGCGCAGCATGATGTACCGGGCGCGCTTGGCGCCGCCCGAGTCGACGACCCCGTCCAGGGACTCGACCCATTCGTTGGTCTCGTCCGGGTCGATGTCCGGTAGCTGGCTGGGTAGGCCGTCGCTGATCACCGGGCGCTTGCGTTCGGTGGACACAGGCGTTCCTTAAGGTTTGCGTCTGGTAGAGCTGCCTTCCCTATCCTGCCCGGTGCGACGGGCCGCCGTCACGCCCCCCGACCGACAACTAGGACGATTGCCATATGTACTCTTCGGTAATAACGGTTCGGACCGGATCACACCCCACCGTCCGCGACATCACCCGCGAAGCGGCCGAGTTCGTCGCGCACCGTGGCGACGGGCTACTGCACGTGTTCGTACCGCACGCCACCGCCGGCGTGGCGATCATCGAGACCGGGGCCGGCAGCGACGAGGACCTGCTTCGGGCGCTCGACGACATCCTGCCCACCGACGACCGGTGGCGCCACCGGCACGGCTCGCCCGGGCACGGTCGCGACCACGTGCTGCCCGCGTTCGTCGCGCCGTACGCCACCCTCCCGGTACTCGCCGGCCAGCTCGCCCTCGGTACCTGGCAGTCGATCTGCCTGGTCGACCCGAACGGCGACAACCCGACCCGCCAGGTGCGGCTGTCGTTGCTGGCCGGGTGAGCCCATGGTTGATCTCGACACGCGGCACCAGAGTGGCAGTCCCCGGTCGGTTTCGGACATGCTGTCGGACGTGGCCACCCCTCAGGATCTCGACGAGCGCTTCCGAGCGGTACTCGGCGGGTTGACCGCGCCCGACGACAAGCGCGAGCCCGACGACCCGGTCCGCGACGCCACCACGCTGACCGGCGCGCAGGCCCGGCGCCTGTTCGACGCCCAGCTCACCAGCCGGCATCTCGACCTCGCCGCCCGCTGGCTGCGCAGCTTCGACGAGGGGTACTACACGGTCGGTTCGTCCGGACACGAGGGCAACGCGGCCGTCGCGATCGCGCTGCGCCCCAGTGACCCCGCCCTCCTGCACTACCGGTCGGCTGCGTTCTACTGCGCCCGGGCCGGCCAGGTACCCGACACTGACGCGGTCCGCGACGTGCTCCGCGGCCTGGTCGCCTCGGCCAGCGAGCCGATGGCCGGCGGCCGGGGGAAGGTCTTCGGCAGCTCCGACCTGCATGTGATCCCGACCACGTCGATGGCCGGCGCGCATTTGCCCCGCTCGATCGGGGTGGCCTACGCGATCGAGCGGGGACGGCGCATCTCCGGCCTCGGCGGGCCCGCCACCGGCTGGCCCGGGGACGCGCTGGTCATCTGCTCCTTCGGCGACCAGTCGATCGACCACGCCGACGCCACCGCCGCACTCAACACCGCCGGCTGGTGCACCCACACCGGCCTGCGGCTGCCCCTGCTGTTCGTCTGTGAGGACAACGGCGCGCCCGCCGGCGCGGCGGCCCCCGACAGCTGGGTCGCCGACACCCTGCGGGGCCGGCCCGGCGTCCGGTATTTCACCGCCGACGGCTGCGACGTCGCCGCCACCTACGACGCCGC
>JAVHWE010000044.1:0-8720 GCA_032160285.1 Micromonosporaceae bacterium
CAGCGCCGCCGCCTCGCGCTGGCCTCCTGCTTCGTACGCCCGCGCCGCCTGCTCGTGCTGGACGAGCCGGAGCAGCGGCTGGACGTACGTGGGCGGGCCTGGTTGGCGGACCGGCTGCAGCGGGAGAAGGCGGCGGGTACCTCGGTGCTGATGGCCTCGCATGACGAGGAGCTGGTCGACGCGGTCGCCGACGTGCGGATCGAGATCGGATCATGAGCGGGGCGGTGTCCGGCTGGGTGGTGCCCGCCGTGGCGGCGCCGACCGCGCGGCAACTGCGGGCCCGGCTGCGCGAGAGCCGGAAACGGCACTCCAGCAAGTCGTTCGGCGATTTCCTCACCGACGTGTACCTGCTGACACTGCTACTCGGCATGTACGGGTACGTGCTGGTCAACGCGGTCCACGGGTACCTGCGGACCCCGTCGGGCGGCCACGGCGATCCGGTGGAGCGGTACTGGATCGGCATCGCCGTCCTGCTGGCCGGGGTGGGGCTCGCCTGGCAGGCGCTGCGGGCGGCCGGTCCGCTGCTGGTCACCCCCGCCGCGTACACGTGGTGTGCCGCCACGCCCGTCGACCGGCGGGGCTGGCTGCTGCCGCGACTGGTCGGGCTGCTCGCCGGCTCCGCCGGGCTGGTCGCCGCGCTGTCGCTGGCCGCCGACGGTATCGGCGACCGGTCGAGCCTCGCCTGGGCGGCCACCGCCGGTGCGACCCTCGGCCTGACCGCTGCCGCGCTGGCCGTCGCCGCCCAGACCGGCCCCACGATCACGGTCACCGAACCGACCGCTGATCCGGCCGGTGGGTCTCGCCGGTGGCCAGGGCTGCTCGGTACGGTCACCATCGGGCTCGGCGTCGCGGCGGTCGGCACCGTGATCGCCGCCCATTTTCTGGCCTACCATCTGCCCCGGCCGGCGCTGCCGGTGGTCGGGTTCGCCGTGGTCGGCCTGCCGTTGGCCGCCACGACCGCCACGGTGGCGGTACGCCGGCTGCACCGGTTGGATCGAGCCACCCTGACCAGCGGCGCGCAGTTGGCGACGGCGGCGGTGACGGCGGCCGCCTGGCTGGACCCGTCGATGCTGTCGGATGTGCTGCAGGTGCGCCGATGGCGGCGGATCGGCCGCGTCCGGTCCCGTCGGTTCTCCCCGGGTGCCCGGTTCGGTGCCGGAGCTCGGCCCTGGGTACTGCTGCAGGCGGAGGTCAGGCGTCAGGTCCGGCATCCGAGCGCGCTGGCCATCTGGGGCGCGCTGGCCCTGTCGCAGTACGCGGTGTGGCTGGCGGTGCCGGCGGTGGCTCGGCCGTTACATCTGCTCGGGGCGTATCTGGCCGCGGAGCGGCTGGCCGGTGGATTGCGTACGATCTGCGGGTCGGCGGGCCTGCGACGGGCGCTGGGCGGCGGGAACACCGAACTCCGGTTGATCCACATCGTGGTTCCCGCGGTCGGTACCGCCCTGTGGTGGTTGGTCACCTGGCCGGCGGCCGGCGGGCACCTCGGCTCGACGGAGTGGGTCCCGGCGGCTCTGGTGGTGGCCGCCGCGTACCGGTCGGCCACCCGCCCGCCGATGATCTACGGCGGAACAACCCTGGACACTCCGTTCGGGCTGATCCCGGTCGACCTTCTCCGCCGCCTGGCCCGCGGCCCCGACGTGCTCGCCGCGGCCATCATCGTGTCGACGCTGCTCGCCTAATGATCCTGGGCGGCGCGGGTCATCGAGGACGGTGACAGCGCCAGATCGTCCTTCGGGCGCGGTTCGCCCGCCTCGGGGTGCGGCTCGGGCACGGTGACGTCGAAGCGCCCCCCGGGGAGACGGCCGACCAGGTCGACGAAGGCCTCCGGCGGCAGGCCGGGACTGAACAGGAAGCCCTGACCGGACGCGCAGCCTAGCTGCCGGAGCAGGCCCAACTGCCCCACTGTCTCGATACCTTCGGCCACCACGTTGAGCCGCATGGTGTGAGCCAGTCTGATGACGGATGCGGTTATCGCCAGCGCGTCCGGATCGGTGGTGATGTCCTTGACGAAGCTGCGATCGATCTTCAACGTGCTGATGGGTAGGCGGCTGAGGTAGGCCAGGGAGCTGTAGCCGGTGCCGAAATCGTCGATCGAGGCCTCGACGCCGAACGTCTGGAGCCGTTGGAGCAGTTCGCGGGCCTGCGTCGGGTTGTCCATGACCGCCGTTTCGGTGATCTCCAGGACCAGGCCGCCGCCGGCCAGTCGACTTCCCCGCATCGCCGCGAGGACGGTGTCCTCCAGGTCCGGGTGGGCGAGGTGCCTCGCGGAGATGTTGACCGCGATACGGGGCGGGGCTGCGATCAGGTCGCAGAGCCGCTCGGCCTCGCGGCAGGCGCGGACCAGGGCCCACCGGCCCAGGGCCGGCGCGAGTCCGGTGGCCTCGGCTACCCCGACGAACGTGACCGGCGAAATCGGACCGTGGATCGGGTGTTGCCATCGGGCCAGCGCCTCGACGCCGAGGATCCGACCATCATTGAGGTCAACGACCGGTTGATAATGCAGGGTCAGGGCATCGTCGCGCAGTGCGTCGCGCAGGTCGTTGCTCAGCATCAGCCGGTCGGCACCCTCGTCGGCGAGCTTGCGATCGAACGTGACTATTTCCCCGCGACCCAGGGACTTCGCCGCGTACATCGCCGTCTCGGCGGAGCGCAGCAGTTCCGATGTCGTATTCGGTGGGGATACCGCCACGCCGACACTCGCGGTGATGTACACCGGCTGGCCGTCAAGGTCGAACGGGTCGGCCAGCGCGTTCTGCAGGCGGGCGGCGAGGGCTCGGGCCTGGGGCTCGGCCGCCTCCTCGCAGACGACCACGAACTTGTCGCCACCGAAACGGGCCACGGTGTCCTCAGCGCGTACGGCGGCGGTGAGTCGCCAGGCGACCTGGATCAGCAGCGCATCCCCGGCGGCGTGTCCCAGGGAGTCGTTGACCATCTTGAACTGGTCGAGGTCGGCGAAGAGGATCGCGACCGAGCCGTGACCGCGGCGGTGCTGGTGGGTCACGGCGCGTTGGAGCCGGTCGTCGAGGAGCGTCCGGTTCGCCAGTCCGGTCAGGTCGTCATGCAGCGCCCGGCGGCGAAGTTGCTCCTCGGCGCTGTGGGCATCGGTGACGTCCGTGATCATCGCGAGCGCGCCGTCACGGCCCATGTCGTCATGCAACGCGCTCACGCTGAAGCGGAGCGTCCGGGTCGAGGCATCCGGATGGTTGTACGACAGTTCGAACTGCTCGGGCCCGTGGTCATTACGGTGGGACATCCGACCGGCGATCCCCTGAGAAGCATCGGGATCGATCAGCTCCGCGACGTTCCGGTCGTATACCGCCTGCAGGCTGAGCCCGAGGATGTCGGCGGTTTTCTGGTTGGCATACCAGGTCGTGCCCCCAAGGTCAGCGGTCCAGATGCCTTCCTGAGCGGTCTCGGCGATGGCACGGTAGGCCGCCTCGGACTCCCGCAGCGCCCGGGTGGTCTCCACCCGGGCGGTGACGTCACGGGACGTGCACAGGACCCCGCCGACGTCCGGGTCGTTCAATCGGTTCGTGAACACCACCTCTACCCATGCCTCCCGGCTGTGCGAATCGTTTGTCCGGAATTCAACGGTTTCACTGCGGCCGGCAGTTTCGAGAACGTTCTCGAAGACCTCGCGCACCGCAGCCAGGTCCTCGGGGTGGATCAGATCCCAGGTCATTTTGTCGAGGACCTCTTCCGCGGGGTACGCGGAGAATTCGGCCAGGATTGCCGCGGACGCCTGCCGCACCGTTCCGTTGGTCTCGAGCACCAAGGCCGTTTCGCTGGCCTGGCTGGCCAGTGCCTTCAACAGAGCGTCGTGGCGGAGCAGTTTCCGCTGTGTGGCGCGCACCCCGGTCAGGTCCTGCGCGAACGCGGCGACGCTGGCCGGTGCGCCGTCCGCCTCCCGCAGCAGCGCGGCATGCAGCAGCACCGGTACCTCGCCACCGTCGTCGGCCCGCAGCACGCACTCCCAGGTGTCGGCGTCGCACTCGCCCGTCAACAGCGCGGTCCACCGGGCCGATCCGTCCCCCGGGTCGTCCGGGTGGAAGCGTCCGGGTAGGGCCGTGCCCTCCAGTTGATCGCGGCGGCACCTCAGCAGCAGGCACCAGGCGTCATTGAGGGCGACGAACCGGCCGTCCAGCGACAGCATCGCCTGCGGGACCATGGCTTGGTCGAAGCGTGCCCGGAACCGACGCTCGCTCGCCTCGAGCGCGGCCAGCGCGCGCGTCTCGGTCGTCACGTCCCGGGTGATTCCGCTGTGTCCCACCACCGCACCGGTGTCGTCGCGCACCGGCGAGATCCGCACCGCGACGTCGATGACGGAGCCGTCGCGGTGGCCGGCCTTCATCAGCTGTACGCCGTCCGAGCTACCGGCGGAGTCCATCGCCTCCGCCGTGGCGCCCACGTTGTGGGGCGCCTCCAGCACCTCGATGTGGCGTCCGATCAGATCTTGCGGGGCGTACCCGTAGACCTTTTCGACCGCGGGATTGGCGTGCAGTACCACGCCCTGCAGATCGGTTTCGACGATGGCGTCATGCGATCCGTCAATGATCGCGGCGAGCTGATGCGATCGCGCCGTTGCCCGCTGGCGTTGCGATTCATCGTTGGAAACGACGATCATTCCGACGATCTCACCGTCGTCGTCCACGATGGCCGTCGACATCACCGACACGGTGAAGACCCGGCCGATCCGGTCCCGAACCTGCCAGTCGCCGGTGCTGGAGTGTCCCGGCCGCTGCTGTGCGCGCCAGGCCGCCGCCGCGTCGGCCGCCCCGGCGGTCGTCCCGATCAGGTCGGCCACGGGCCGCCCGATGGCCTCCTCGGCGGGGTAGCCGTACAGTCGCTCGGCCGCCGCGTTCCATGACAGAACCTCCCCCCGCAGGCTCACCGCGACCTGCGCCTGATCCAGCCCGGCCAGGGCACGGTGGATGAGGTGGGGCCGCAGCGCCATGAACGGACCGACGTCGGGGCGCTTCGCATTCAACGGCCTTCTCCGATCGTCCATCGCCACCGCCCGTTCGCCGCTCACGGACCGATGGGTACGGCGGCGGTCCGGAGTCCCCGGGCCGCCGGCGGGTCTGACCAGCGCGGGCAGGCTGCCGAGCGGCATCGGCGCCCCATCGGCGATGGAGGCTTCCTGCTCAGTTCGCGTTGGCTCTGGTTCGGGCAAGGGCGAACGCCCGCGTTGGCTCCGGTTCGGGCAACGGTGAACGCCGGAGGCAGGAGGCGGGTCACCACGTCGGGCGCAACGCCAACGGCCTTCGGTTTCTGTATAACCCCATCCCACCGTGCAGGAGAGCTGAACGTGCAACTTGCTCCCGCGGCCTGGACCGGGCTCGATCTCACATTGTCGCGATGTGTCCAGATCGACCGGGCCGGTCAGACCGTGCGCACGATGGTGAAGGCCTCGGCCAGGCGGCCGGACGGCAGGGCCAGGGTGGCCGCTACCGCGGCGTGGCGCTCGCGCAACATCGCGGTGAACCCGACCAGATGTCGGACCTGCGAGTCGTGAGCTTCCAACGCCGCCACCTTGCGCGGGAACGTGTCGGTGATATCGACGGCGTGATCGGGCCCGGGGCCGCCCGAGTACCACACCTCGCGGACGGTCCAGGCCTCCAGGCCCTGATCGCGGAGCAGCTCACCGAACGCGAACGGGTTGCGCGAATCCGGGTACACCGCGCAGGTGGTCGCCTCGCCGACGGCGAGGTGGTCGGGGTGGCTCGGCCCGGCCAGCCGTTCCCAGCGGCGCAGCGGTGAGCTGGTCAAAATGCGGTCGGGCCGAAACCGTCGGATCGCGGCCGTGATGTCGCGGCGCAGGTCGAGGGAGGCCACCACGGTACCGTCGCGGTACCCCTCCAGGAACTCCACCTGCTTGACCCCGACGGCGGCCGCGGCCGCCCGCTGTTCGGCCTCGCGGAGCACCGGCATCAGCTCGCGCGGCGTGTCGTCGAATCCGCCCGCGTCGCCACGCGTGACCAGCAGATACGCCACGTCGAGGCCCTGTTCGACCCAGCTCGCGACGGTGCCTGCGGCGCCGAAGTCGATGTCGTCGGGGTGGGCCGCGACGCACAGCACACGCTGAACATCGGGCAGTGGCTGAGCCGAGGGTGCGAAGGTCACGGAGACCGATCCTACGTCGGCTGGCCGCACCCCGTGTCGGACCGGTTACAGCGGGCCGCGGCCGGCCCGCAGGATAAGCAGCGCGAGCTGGGTGCCGTCCTCGCCGAGGACCGCGCGGAAACGCTCGAGGATCTCCCGCTCCCGGGCCAGGACCAGACGGGTACCGCCGGAGGCGACCCGGGTCCGGCCGACCTCCTGCGAGATCGCGGCCCGCTCCTGCCACAGGCTCATGATGGTCTCGTCGATCTCGTCGATGCGGCTGCGCAGCGACGAGATATGCGCGTCCGGCGTGGGACTGTCGGTCTTGGCGTCCATGGTGATCGCGGCCATTTCAGGTTCCGTTCTCGGGTGTGGGCTTCGTGGCTGTCCCGGAACGCAAAAGCCCCGGGCGGGAAGCCCGGGGCGGTGGTAGGTCGTGGTTCAGGCGTGACCTACGGCTGCCGGACTTCCGGAGCCGTAAAAAAAGTAGGACTGCGCCTGTGCACTCACGCGACCGAGTATGCCATGCCCGGACCCCTCGCGGGCAAGACCCGATCGGGTTTTGTCGTGCGACCGGCATAGACTCGCCCAGCGATGCACGCTCTCTCCGAAAACCCCCAGATTCCGCGCCTGCTCGACGGGCTCAACGAGCCGCAGCGCGCAGCCGTGACCCATCGCGGCGCGCCGCTGCTCATCGTCGCCGGCGCCGGCTCCGGCAAGACCCGCGTGCTCACCAACCGGATCGCGTACCTGCTCGCCGCCGGCGACGTCCACCCGACGGAGATCCTCGCGATCACCTTCACGAACAAGGCCGCCGGTGAGATGAAGGAGCGGGTCGCCGCGCTGGTCGGCGGCCGGGCCCGGCTGATGTGGGTGTCCACCTTCCACTCCGCCTGCGTGCGGCTGCTGCGGGCCGAGCACAAGCATGCCGGCCTGAAGAGCACCTTCTCGATCTACGATGCCGACGACTCCCGACGGTTGATGACCATCGTCGCCCGCGAGCTCGACCTGGACCAGAAGCGGTTTCCGCCGCGGGCGCTGGCCGCGGCCGTGTCCAACCTCAAAAACGAGCTGATCGACCCGGCGACCGCGACGGCCCGGGCGGCCGGGCCGCAGCAGCGCGCCGTGGCCGAGGCGTACGGGGTGTACCAGCAGCGGCTGGGCGAGGCGCAGGCCCTCGACTTCGACGACCTGATCATGCGGACGGTCACCCTGCTCCGGTCCAACCCCGAGGTCGCCGAGGCGTACCGGCACCGGTTCCGCCACGTGCTCGTGGACGAGTACCAGGACACCAACCATGCCCAGTACGCGTTGATCAAGGAGCTTGTCGGCGAGACCGGGGAGCTGTGCGTGGTCGGTGACGCCGATCAGTCGATCTACGCGTTCCGGGGCGCGAGCATCCGCAACATCCTGGAGTTCGAGCGGGACTACCCGAGCGCCCGCACGATCCTGCTGGAACAGAACTACCGGTCCACGCAGACGATCCTGTCCGCGGCCAACGCCGTCATCGACCGCAACACCGCGCGCAAGCCGAAGCGGCTGTGGAGCGACCAGGGCGCCGGCGACCCGATCGTGGGCTATGTCGCCGACACCGAGCACGCCGAGGCGGACTGGGTCGCCCGCGAGGTCGACCGGCTCTGCGACCACGACGGGTACCGCCCGGCCGACGTCGCCGTCTTCTACCGCACCAACGCCCAGTCCCGGGTGTTCGAGGAGGTGTTCATCCGGTTCGGCCTGCCCTACAAGGTGGTCGGTGGGGTTCGGTTCTATGAGCGCCGGGAGGTGCGCGACGCCCTGGCGTACCTGCGGGCGGTCGCCAACCCCGACGACACGGTCAACGTCCGCCGCATTCTCAACACGCCCCGGCGTGGTATCGGCGAGCGGGCCGAGGCGTGCGTGGAGGCGCTCGCGTCGAGGGAGCGGATCTCGTTCGGCGCGGCGCTGGCCCGGGTGGACGAGGCGGTCGGCGTGTCCACCCGCTCGGCCAACGCGATCCGCGACTTCGTCGCGCTCCTGGACGACGTGCGCGAGCAGGCCGCCACGGCGCCGCCGGAGGAGGTCCTCGAGGCGCTGCTGCAGCGCAGCGGGTACCTCACCGAACTGGAGGACAGCATCGACCCGCAGGACGCCGGCCGGGTGGAGAACCTCCAGGAGCTGGTCAGCGTCGCGCGGGAGTACACCGAACGGATCCTGGCGGCCGGCGAGTCGCAAGAGGAGACCGGGCCGCCCACGCTGGCCGGCTTCCTGGAGCAGGTGGCGCTGGTCGCCGACGCCGACCAGGTCCCGTCCGACGACCCCGACCACCAGGGCGTGGTCACGTTGATGACGCTGCACACCGCCAAGGGCCTGGAGTTTCCGGTGGTGTTCCTGACCGGCCTGGAAGACGGGGTGTTCCCGCATCTGCGGGCGCTGACCGACACCGGCGAGCTGGAGGAGGAGCGCCGGCTGGCGTATGTCGGCATCACCCGGGCCCGCCGCCGGCTGTACCTGTCGCGGGCGGTCACCCGGTCGGCGTGGGGCCAGCCACAGTACAACCCGCCGTCGCGCTTTCTGGCGGAGCTCCCCGACGAGCTGATGCGCTGGGAGCGCACCGAGGCCGCGTACACGAGCTGGTCGGG
>JAVHWE010000088.1:0-10905 GCA_032160285.1 Micromonosporaceae bacterium
GGACAGCCGGCGGCAATCGTGGTCGACGTGGCGGGAATGACCACCGCGGACGACGTGATGTTGACGGTCTTCGCGCGTTCGCCCGGACCGCGGCGGCGTGGCCGGGCTGCCGGGTGCTGCTGTGCTGCCCGGACGCCGCACTCAGGGCCGGCTTCGATCAGACGGGCATCAGCCGGGTGTCGCCGATCTACCCCGATTGCTGGTGCAGCGGACGAGCAAGGACGCCGGAATATCCGGTGGCAGCAGTGACAGGATGCGGATCAGGACACTGAGACCCCCGCTGGAGGCGACGAGTGCCACCACGGGGAAGTTCACCGGGTAGACCTCGACGTCGCTGCCGGCCGCGGTCATGGCGTGGGCCGTGTTCGCCGCCTGGTCGTCGACGTTGATGGGGCCTCCTGGACCGCCGGGCGGCCGCGTTGACCGCCCCGCGGGGTCACGTTATCGGCCGCCGTAGGCAGGACACGGAAACCGTCAGCTGACGTTCGAGCGGTTCCAGCGTAGATCGCATCCGACAGATCGTGTTTCGGCAGTCGAACACCCGGTAGCTTTGCCCGGACCGAAGCCCGTCGCGGGCTGCGGTTGCCTGGAGCGGTAAACCACGCCAGGGCGATTACGGACCGTGAGTGTGGCTCGGATACGGAAGGGAGCGGCGGTGTCGGTGCCGATCTCGATGGAAGCGGTGCGCCGGCTGGTCGGCGCCTCCCATCACGCCCGGCCGGAGGACCTGCCGGCAATGGCCAGGGAGCTCGCGACGCTGCTCGGTGCGGACAACCTGATCATCTACCTGGTCGACTACGAACAGACGACGCTGATGCCGCATCTCGGGCCGGGAGTTCCGCACCGTGACCCGCTGTTGATCGACACCACCCTCGCCGGTCGGGTCTTCGTCACCGGCCAGGAACTCCAGGTGCCGGGCAGCCCGACCCACCGGCTCTGGCTACCGTTGATCGACGGGACCGAACGCCTCGGCGTCCTGGAACTGATCGCCGCGAGCGACCCCGATGACGAGCGGCGCCGCGATTACCAGACCGTCGCATCGCTGCTGGCCGAGGTCCTGGTCGCGCGCCGCCCGTACGGCGACGCGTTCGAACGCACCCGCCGCCGGCTGCCCATGCAGGTGGCCGCCGAGATCATCTGGAATCACCTGCCACCGCTGACGTTCGCCACCGCCGAGGTGGCGGTCAGCGCCATCCTCGAACCGTGTTACGACGTCGGCGGCGACGCCTTCGACTACGCCGCCAACGGCGACATCCTGCACCTTGCCCTGTTCGACGCGGTCGGCCACGGCATCGCCGCCAGCGCCCTGACCTCGCTCGCCATCAACGTCTACCGCAATGGCCGCCGCTGTGGTCTGGACCTGTCCGACACCTACCGGTCGATCGACAAGTGGGTACACGCGTTGCACCCCGACAGCTTCGTGACGGCGGTCCTGGCCGAACTGGACACCGCCACCGGCGAGTACCGCAAGATCTCCGCCGGACACCCGGGTGAGCTCCTGCTGCGCGGCGGCCAACTGGTCAAGCAGTTCGCCGCACCCACCGCGATGCCGCTGGGCCTCGGCCACCTCGGCGAGCCGATACCGACGATCGAGGTGGAGGTGCTGCAGCCCGGTGACCGCCTGCTGATCTATACCGACGGGATCGTCGAGGCCCGCGCGATCACCGGCGACTTCTTCGGCGTCGACCGCCTCATCGACTTCATCACCCGCGCGCTGGCCGACAGGTTGCCCGCCCCGGAGACCATGCGCCGACTCGTTCGCGCCATCCTCGCCCACCAGCACGAGCAGCTGCAGGACGACGCCACCGCGGCGCTGGTGGAGTGGCGACCCCAGTTCACCTACGGCGCCCTGCCGGTCTGAACCCGCCGGTTACGGAAGCGAGATCCGCACCCGGCCGCCCGCCACCTCGGTACGCAGCAGGGGTTGGTCGTTCGCTGCCGGGCCGCGCACCACCGCCCCGTCGGTGAGTCGGAACGTGCTGCCGTGCCACGGGCAAACGACGCAGGAGACGCCGTCGACATCGGTGACGTCGCCCTCGCCGAGCGGGCCGGTCTGGTGCCCGCACCACTCGATCATCGCGGTCACCGAGTCGCCGTTGCGATGGACGAGGACGGGCACGTCGCCGAGGCGAACCACGGTCGGCTTGCCCTCGGTCAACGCGGCGAACTCGCCCACATCGTGCCAACCGGCGGGAATCTGCTGCAGCAGCGGCGCGGCGTGGCTGACCGCGGCCGCCTGCCGGAAACTGAGGTGGCCGCCCAGGTAGGCGCCGAGACTGGTCGCCGTCAACCCGGCGTACGCCAGCCGCCGGCCGAGGCGTCGGTTGCCGCCGAGCCGGGCGGCGAGCGAACCCGCGTACAGCCCGAACGCGATCGTGTTGGCGCCGGCGTGGACGAGGCCGACCCGTCGCTGCTCCGCCGACAGCGACGCCCAGTCGTTCAGGCCGGTGACCACGGCCGGCGCGGCGCTCGCGGTGCCGACCGCGACCAGGACCGTGGCCGCGGAGCCGGCCCCCGGTACCGCGTCCAGAACGGCCGCGCTCATCCAGGCGCCGGCCGGCAGCTGCACCAGCGCGGGGTGCAGCGGGTGTCCGAGCCAGACGCCGTGCAGCGTGTCACGCAGCCGGCCGCGCAGCACCGCCTCGACGCCGCGCTGGAGCGCGTCGGCCAGGCCGTCCAGGGAGCGGGCGTGTTCCAGTCGGTTGATCAAGGTCCGTACCACCATAGGCCTGACATGCCCGGCCAGCGCCCCGCCAAACACGCGCCGGTCCGGATACCCGCGCCTCACGGGGGCGCAGTCCGGCGGTCCAGTGTCGACCGGGCGGCCACGGCCAGGAGGTGGAACGCCTGCGCCTCGGCCGACACACCCGGACCGTCGAACCGGGGCGATCCACACGCCCCGGTGACGAAGCCCCGCGCGTCGACCTGGCGGCCGGCCGCCGCGAGCAGATCACGCCCGGTCGCACCGTACGCCGGCGGCAACCACCCGTCGGCGGCGCCGACCAACGCCGCGTACGCCAGCATCTGCGCGACATTGGTCTCCCGAAACGACGTCGGGTCGTCGAGCACGTTGCCGAAGAGCCCGTCCGCGCGACGATGGGCCAGGCAGGCGTCGAGAACGCCGCGGACGTGCCCACCGAGGCGCTCCCGGTCGCCGGCCGGCCAGGCGTGCGCCACCCGTAGGGCGCGCGCGATGCCGGCCGCCACCCAGCCGCTCGCCGCCCCCCAGTGCTCCGGGCCGTTCGGCACGGCCGCGTCCTCGTCCCAACGCGCCGCGTACAAGCCGCCGACCTCGTCGTACAGTCGCCGACGGTGCCCGTCGACCTGGGCGAGCGCCAGCTCGGTGTGCCCGGTGGCCGCCAGCAGCGCAACCACCATGTACACGGTGTCCGCCCAGACCTCCCGGGAGCCGAGCAGGTGGAACAGCGTGCCGTCGCCGGCGCGGGGTGCGCCGTGGACCAGCCAGTCGACCTGCCGCTGCGCCGCCCGCGACCATCGCGGCTGCCCGGTCAGCCGGGCAGCGAGCAGGACCGACTCCCCGCACGCCGCGCCGTTGACGGCGCCGCGCTCATCCTCGACGACACCGAGCCGCCCGTCGGGTGCCTGCCGGGTGACCGCGGCATCGGCCAGCAACAACGCGACGTCGTCGTGGCCCAGATCGGCCGCGGCCTGGGCCGCCACGCCCTGCTCCCAGGATTGCCGTTGCATGGTCAGCAGCACGCCGACGACCCGCTCCACGCTGCCGTGACCCAACCCCACTCCTCAGGTCCCGCGAAACCGTCGCCGCGCCGAAACCATCTCGTACGCGGGGCGTCCAGCCTAGATCCGGGTGGCTGAATCGAGCGCCCCGGCCGTGGATCAGCCGGTGGCCGCCTTCTTCACCCCGTCGTACGCGAGGTGTAGGAAGTCGGCCCCGGCGACGCCGGTGGCGACGCCCATCGCGAAGCGGGTCAACCGGGGCGCGAACACCAGGCCGGCGGCGAACCCGCTGGCGATCCACACATTGGCACAGAACGGGCAGGTGAACAGTTCACCGAGTGAGTGGCGGATCCCGCTGCCGCGGGGGCTCTCGTTGATCTCCGCCGCACCGGCCGGTTCGTCGAACCGGGTGACCGGTGCCCGCAGCGGACTGGTCACCGCATCCTTGGTCAGTAGCCGGGACACCTTGTGCGTGCCCACACTCAGCAGCGCCAGGTCGGCCGCCGACAGCCGCTCGGGTAGCCGCCTGCCGGTCAGCCGGGCGGCAACCGCCGCCGCCGTCACGGCGACCGCGTAGGTGGACATGACGAGCGCGTATCCGCGCAGCGGTCGCTCGTCGTCGGCGCGGTCGGCGTACTCGCGTATGGCCGCGGGCGCGGTATCGGTTCGTCTCATATGCCGCCGGCTACCCGCTCCCGGCACCCGGAAAACCTCGGCGTTGCCGACATGAGCAGCGCGTCGTCCGCGGGTCGCGGGTGGGTCTTCGCCCGTCGCGCGGCTTTGGCGATGTTTTGGACCGGACCGCTCTGGAGACCCTGGGGGGATGTCCAAGGTCACGATCGTCGTCGCCACCCGCAACCGGGCCCAGGCGCTGTCCGACAGCCTCGACCGGTTGCTGGCACTGCCCGAGTCGCCGGCCGTCATCGTGGTGGACAACGGTTCCACGGACTCCACGGCGGCGATGGTCACCCGGAGGTTCCCGGCCGTACGGCTGCTTTCGTTGCGCGCCAACGAGGGCGCGGTCGCCCGTAACCACGGCGTGGCGGCGGCGGCCACCCCGTACGTCGCGTTCGCCGACGACGACTCGTGGTGGGAGGCCGGCTCCCTGGCCGAGGCCGAGGCGTTGTTCGACAGCCACCCGGCCCTGGCGCTCATCGCCGCCCGTACGGTCGTGGGACCGGCGGCGCGCACGGATCCGCTGTCGGACTTCATGGCCACCGCGCCGCTGGGCTGGCCCGATGAGCTGCCCGGCCCTGCGGTGCTGGGGTTCCTCGCCTGCTCGGCGGTGGTCCGTCGCGATGCCTTCCTGCGCGCCGGCGGGTTCGACCCGGTCGTGTTCTTCATGGGCGAGGAGGCCCGCCTCGCCTACGACCTGCGCGCCGCTGGCTGGGGGCTGGCGTACTGCGAACAGGTGATCGCCCACCACCACCCGATCGCGGACGGCTCGACCCCGGCGAAGGCCGCCCTCGCCCTGCGCAACCGGGCGTTGACCGCGTGGATGCGCCGACCGGTCCCGGTCGCGATCTCGGCCACCGGCTCGCTGCTCCGCACCGGCGTCGCCAGTACCGCCGGGCGCCGGGCGCTGGTCGGGTTCGCGGCTCGGCTGCCGAGGGCGCTCGCCGCCCGCACCAGGCCGCACCCGACGGTGGAGGCGGACCTCGACGGTCTGGCCGCCGCCGAGACTGGCCGCGCCATCCTCGCGGCACCCTGAGCGCCGGGCGACGGGACCGTGATGGTCCCCGGGGACCGGAGGTGGTCCCCGGTGGACGGTCAGAAGCCGCCAGTGCCCGCTCGGCCATTCTGCGGTGTGGCCGCGCTGCCGGCTCGACCGGTGCGGCGTACGGTGGCGGGGTGCGGCTGGTGATCATCGCGGATACCCACGTGCCGAAACGCGCCCGCGACCTGCCCGCCGCGTTGTGGGCGGCGATCGATTCGGCCGACGTGGTGGTACACGCCGGCGACTGGGTCGACGTGGGCCTGCTGGACCGGCTGTCTCCCCGCGCCCCCCGCCTGGTTGGCGTGTACGGCAACAACGACGGACCCGAGCTACGCGCCCGGTTGCCGGCGGTGGCCGACGTCGAGCTGGACGGGGTGCGGCTGGCGGTCGTCCACGAGACCGGACCGGCCGGGGGCCGGGAACGTCGGTGCGCCGCCCGGTTCCCCGGCCGTGACGTGCTGATCTTCGGCCACTCGCACATTCCGTGGGACACCATCGCCCCCGGCGGCCTGCGACTGCTCAATCCGGGATCGCCGACCGATCGGCGGCGGCAACCGTACGCGACCTATCTCACCGCGGAGGTGACCGCGGGCCGGTTCGGCGAGGTCGACCTCCACCAGCTCCCGTGACCGTGGCCGTATCGGTCAGCGCGCGTTCTCCACCCGTCGTGTGCCGCCGTCGCGGGCCCGGGCTCCGGCGCGCAGCCGCTCGGGATCGACCTCGCGCAGCGGGTACCGGCGTAGGTATTCGCTTTCCAGCTCGGCGAGTCGCTCGGTATGGCGGGTCAGGGCGTGGTCGGAGCCGTGCCGGAGGGCGTCGTGGCGGGTGCGGTGCAGTTCGCCGAGCTCGCGAAGCAGATCCTCGTCGGCCAGCTGGTCGCCCGGCACCCCGGCGGGCTCGTCGGGCTGCTCGGGCGCGCCGATCTGGGCCAGCGCCTCGGCGGCCTCGTCCTGGGCGTACTCGCCCTCCGGCAGCGTGTCCAGCCAACTGATCATCTCCGTCGGCACGTCGGCCGCCACCGCACGACGATAGATCTCGTCGCGGCTGAGGCGCTCGTCGCCGATGTACAGCTCGTCCAGAATTATCGGAAGATCGCGCATCTGTTGCTTGTACCCAGACCGGCGTCGAACATTCAGAACGTTCTGCGGTAGAGCGCGCAGCCCTGGCAGACCTGCGGGGGGTCGTCGCTGAGCAGGCGCCGGCGGAAGTCACGGTAGGCGGCCGAGTGCCAGATGGCGGCGAAGCTCCGCTCGCTCAGCTGGCCCAACTCCAGCCGGTCGTTGCCCATCACCATGCAGCAGGGCTGTACCACACCGGTACTGGTGATGTAGACCGCCTCCCAGGGCCAGGTACAGCCGGGATGGCCCGGGTCGGGCGGTCGCGCGTCGAGCCGGGGCAGCCGCAGCGTCAGGCCGTACCGCCGGGCCCGTCGCTGCGCGGCGGCGAACGCCGCTTCGCCGGCGGTGGCCGACTGTTGCGACCCGGCGAGGCTCTCCGCGGTGGCGAACCGGCGGATACCGGCGTAGCGCCCCGCCGGGTCGGTATCGCTGAAGTCGTGGCTGAGGTTCTGTACCCGCAGTTCGTCCACGCCGATCCCGGCGAGCAGGTCGACCAGCATCGGCAGCTCACCGACGTTGCGTCGCATCGCCACGAATACCACCCGGATCCACGGGGTATCGCTGCCGGCGGCGCGTTTCGCGGTGACCAGACCGGCGAGGTTGGCCACCACCGTGTCGAAGTCCGCGCCCTGGCGGATCGTCTCGTACGTGTCCGGTTCGGCTCCATCCAGGGACACGTGCAGCCAGTCCAGGCCGGCCGCGACAAGATCGTCGGCCCGGCGACGGTTCAACAGCGTCGCGTTGGAGTTGAACCCGACCGTGAGCCCGCGGCCCTTCGCCGCGGTCACCTGGTCCATCAGGTACGGCGAGAGCAGCGGTTCGCCCAGCCCCTGCATGGTCAACCGGCGCAGGGTGGGCACCTCGTCCAGAATGCGGCCGAACAGCTGCGGCGTCATCGCACCGGCCAGCTTGTTGACCGGCGGCCGGTAGCTGACCAGGCACATGGTGCAGCGCAGGTTACAGGCGGAGGTGATCTCCACCTGGAGATCCGCCGGCAACGGGGGTGCGTCCGTCCAGGGGGAGACCGAAGGCAGCGTCATGACCGGGCTCTACCCCGGCTCCCGCCAGCGAACCGGATGGCGGCCGCCGACTTCGGTCACGAGACGCTACGCCAGTCGTCACCGGTCAGGTGCGAACCGGCCTGCGGGCCCATCAGCAGCATCCCGCCGTCGACGACGTACGACGATCCGGTCACATAGGACGCGCCCGGACCGGCCAGGAACGCCACCACCGCGGCGACCTCGTTCGCGTCCCCGGGCCGCCCCACCGGTACGCCCGGCCGGTGGATCTGGTGTGGATCCACGTCGTCGTTGCCCGTCATCGGGGTGGCGATCTCGCCCGGTGCGACGGCGTTGACGGTGATGCCATCCGCCGCCCACTCCTGCGCCAGCACCTTGGTGAGCATCCCCAGACCGCCCTTGGCGGCACAGTACGCGGCCGAGCCGACTCGGGGCGCGTGCTCGTGCACGCTCGTGATGTTGATGACGCGTCCGCCGCGCCCGGCGGCGCGCATCCGGCGGGCCGCCCGCTGCGCACACAGGAACGGGCCGTCCAGATCGACCGAGAGGATGTCCCGCCACTGCCGGTAACTGGTGTCCAGGGCCGGGTCCGAGGCACCGGTACCGGAGTTGTTGACCAGGACACCGAGGCCGCCGAGAGCATCGGCGAGCTCGTCGATGACGTCGGCGGCGTCCGGCAGCCGGAGCAGGTCGAGCTGACGAACCTCGCACCTGCGGCCGGCGGCGCGTACCTTGCCGGCGGTCCCCTGCGCGCCCTTCTCATCGGAGTGCCACGTCACACCGATGTCGAAACCGGCCGTGGCCAGGGTCACCGCGACTGCCTCGCCGATTCCGGAGTCCGCTCCGGTGACGACGGCCACCCGGTCGTAGTCGTGAAATCGCGTCGGCATGGCTTCGCCCGCGACTACTTGTTGACGGGGTTGTGCCGACCGCCATCGGGCGTCTCCACGCCGGGCATCGCCCCCGTCGGGTCGATCACGCCGTCGTAGTTGTAGACGGTGTACGCGACGCCGTCCCGCTCGCGCTGCTTCGTCGTCACCACGTACCGGTGGATCAGGCCGTCGATCTCCACCTCCACCAGTGCCTCATCGTCCGAGGTCAACAACGAGCCGTCCCGCGGCCCACCAACGAAGATCGCGTCGTACCCAGTTTGACTGTCCATACGGCCGGCATACCCGACCGGTCGCCGCGCAAACGGGGGACCCCCGCGGGCATGACGTTTCGGTCGCCGCGGCCCGGGCATGCTTTCCAGCGGAGGTGGGGCACATGAGCTGCCGGGATGTTGTCGTCGTCGGTGGCTCGGCCGGCGGTGTGGAGGCGGCACGGGAGTTCATCGGCGGCCTGCCGGGCGACCTGCCGGCGGCCGTCCTGGTCGTTGTCCACATGCCGGCCGGTGTCCGCAGCGCACTGCCGCAGATTCTGGACCGCTGCGGCGCGCTGCCGGCGAGCCCGGCCGAGCATGGGCAGCCCCTCAAGCCGGGCCATGTCTACGTCGGCGTACCCGATCATCATCTGCTGATCCGGGAGGACACCATCCGGTTGAGCCGGTCGGCCCGGCAGAACCGGATGCGGCCGGCAGTGGACGCGCTGTTCCGCAGCGCCGCCCGCTGGACCGGACCGCGCACCATCGGTGCGGTGCTCTCCGGGGCGCTCGACGACGGGGCGGCGGGGCTGGCCGCCATCCGCGCCCGCGGCGGGGTCGCGGTGGTGCAGGATCCCGGTGACGCGATCTTCGACGGGATGCCCCGCTCCGCTCTCGCCGCCGTAGACGGTGACGCCGTGCTGGGCTCGCCCGGCCAGCTCGCCGCCCGTATCACCGAACTTGTACAACAACAGGTCACGTGGCCCTCGGAACCAGCCGATCGTGACCTCATCCTGGAGACCGAGATGGCAGAACACGACCATCCCAACGGCCGTGAACGGCCGGGCCGGCCGGCCGGCCTCGGCTGCCCTGAATGCAACGGTGGCTTGTCGATCGTCGGGCGCAGCGGAACCGAGCACTTCCACTGCCACGTCGGGCACACCTACTCGCCGCAGACGCTGCTCGCCGCGCAGCGCGAAAAGGTCGAAGCCGCCCTGTGGACCGCCGCCAGCTTCCTCGAGGAGCAGGCCATCATCCACCAGCATCTCGCCGCCCGCGCCAGCCACACCGACGCCACGATCACCGCGGACAACCAGCGCGCCGCGGCCCACGAAGCGCTGCGCGCCGCCGACACGGTCCGCAGGCACGCGGGGTCGCCCGCGACGGGGTGAGGTGAGTGGCCACCCCGTCGTGGGCGGTCGATCCGGCAGGCCGGCTCTGCGGAGGCATCCGGCCAGTTCGGGGCCGGTAATCCTTTCGTTGATCCACCTTGAAGATTTTGAGCCGTGCCGGGCAGACTGAGGCGGGGAGTAGGAGGCTCGGGCATGAGCGCTGATCATTTCGGTCGGGTACGGCCGGTACCGCTCGGCCTTGTCGCCTCGCCGGTCGACGACGGCGTGGTGCGGCTGGCGGTACACGGTGAGGTTGACGTCGCGTCGGCCGACTCGCTGCGCGATGCCCTGACCGCCGTGCTCGGTGACCGCGACGTCACCCGTGTCGAGGTGGACTTCGCCGGAGTCGAGTTCCTGGACTCCACCGGCATCTCCGTACTGACGGTCGCGTACCGGCTGGCCCGGACCAATCAGATCCAATTCGTGCTCGTCAACTGTGAGCGGCGGGTGCTGCGGGTGCTGGAGATCACCGGGGTGGACAAGCTCCTCACCGCGGGTGACGTCGGCCGGTGACGCCTCGCCCGAGCTCAGTTCGTCTCCGGCGCGACCAGGTCACCGGTTGCGGCGTCCCGCACCGTGATCGCCTCGGTCGGACAGGACTCGGCCGCGTCGCACGCCGCGTCATCGGGCTCGATCAGCTCAGCCAACGGCCGTGCGGTGCCGGCGTCGACCCGGAAGTGCCCGGGCGCGACGCCGGCACATACCCCCGAACCCATGCACCGGTCACCGTCGACGGTGATACGCCAGCTGGTCACGGCACCGCTCACCAGATCACCGGAAGCGACCTGGGGCCGCGCATGAGCATGCCGCGCTTCCACTCGATCTCCCCCTCGCCGACGCCGAACCTCAGCTGCGGTAGCCGCTCCAGCAGCGTGGCGAGGGCGACCTGAAGCTCCATGCGGGCCAGCGGCGCGCCGAGGCAGTGGTGCACCCCGTGACCGAACCCGATGTGCGGGTTGGGCTGCCGGGTGAAGTCGATCCGCTCGGGGTCGGCGAACACCCGCTCGTCGCGGTTGGCCGACGCGGTGGCGACCAGCACCGGATCGCCGGCCCGGAGCACGACCCCGCCGCCGAGTTCGATGTCCTCCGTCGCGTACCG
>JAVHWE010000117.1:0-7224 GCA_032160285.1 Micromonosporaceae bacterium
GTCGGCGCGGCCGCAAGCGGCGATGGTGAACCGGGTGTTCGCCTTCAACACCTGCGGATCGGCGGCGGCCGACTCGAACGGGCGCAGCGCACGCCCGGCGGTGTCCCGGGGTGCGGAGTCGATCCAGTACCCGGTGTCGTAGGACCAGTTGAGGTACCGACCGCCGGTCGTGACGCCGGTACCCTCGTCGTGGACCGCGGCGACGAAGTCCTTCGGGTACTCCCCGAGGTTGCTGGTGCCGTGGCTGCAGTCCAGCCGGGGGCAGCCGGTGACCGTGGTGGCCGCCCCGGAGTGGTACCGCTGCACGGCGGTGTAGTACACGGTGATGGTCCAGCCGCCGCTGCGCCCGGTGGCCGCGACGCCGGCCCGGCAGGCCGTCGGTACCAGCAACGCGGCGGCGCCCAGCAGCGCGACCGCGGCCACCGACGCGGTACCGGGCGGCCCGACCCCCGGCGCGACGGCGCCCCGTCCCCGCAACCGCATACCCCGATGATCGCACCGGGCGGTACCGGTCGGGGCGTGAACGCGGCGTCCGGTGGCCGGGTCAGCGGTTTTCTTCGATGTACCGCTTCGGGTCCTTGTCCCGGAAGGTCAGGCCGCGACCGCTGGGGTGCTCGGCGTAGAAGGTGATCCACCGGGTGCCGAGTTCGGCGCGCAGCTCGATGTCGGCGTGGCCGCGGAAGTCGGGTAGCACCTCGTCCTCCTCCTCGGCCAGGTGTTCGCTGTTCTCCCGGCGGGCGGCCCAGACGCCGGCCCACCATTCGTCCGAGCCGACCGGGTGCTGGTTGGCCGCGGCGATCCCGTCGCGGATCTTGTTGTGGTCGCGGATCGCGTCGTCGGTTTCCTCCTCGGCGTGGTCGTCGGCGGTCTTGAGCAGGTACGGGTACAGGATCCGCTCCTCAGCCTCGGCATGGATCTCCAGGTGCAGGGCCAGCGGCTCCCACACCGCGCGCAGCTCGTCGCGGCCCCGGGCATCGTCGAGCCGGGCGAACCCGACCCGGAACGCGTGGTGGTCATCCATGATCAACGCACTGATGTCATCCATGACGGGGTACTACCACGCCGACCCGGCTTCCACTCACCGCCCGGGCGATTCGTCGCCGCGCAATCCCCGCCACGGGTCGAAGTCCACTTCGAGAGCCTCCTGCGGCGGGCGCTGAGCGGCGGGGACGTGGTGCAGGTTGAGCCGGATCCGCGTCCAGGTGCTGCTGCGGCCGCGCATCGAGTCGACCAGGATGTCGGCCGGTTCCAACAGGGGCCAGATCGTCGGGTACCGCGCCTTCCAGCGGTCGAGGCCGGCATGCGCCTCGGCGGCGGTCTCGGCACGGGCCACCTCGATCAGCGGCATGCTGGAACGCCGCCGCCCGATCGCCATCTCGAACCCGGGTGCCGGCACGGCCCCGGCCTCGCCGTCGGCCCCGGTGTCACCGCCGGCCTCGCGTTGGCGGTCGGCCAGCTCCAGCAGCGGCGTCAACGAGCCGGGGCTGTCGTCGATGCCGGCCCAGCGGTCGCCGACCGTCGCCCACCGCGCGGGCGCGGTGTCGATGGTGTACGCGGCCGGGTCGCAGTCGGGGACCTCGTCCCAGCCGAGCGGCATCGATACCCGGGCGTCCGGGGTCGGCCGGATCGAGTAGGCCGACGACGTGGTGCGGTCCTTGGCGTTCTGGTTGTAGTCGACGAACACCCCGTGCCGCTCCTCCTTCCACCATCGGCTGGTGGCGAGGTCGGGGGCGCGCCGGGAAACCTCGCGGGCCACCGCGACGGCGGCCCGCCGCACCTCGGGAAAGGTCCACGTCCGCTCGATCCGCGCGTAGACGTGCAGCCCACGCGAGCCCGACGTCTTCGGCCAGCCGGTCAGGCCGAAGTCGGTCAGCACCTCGCGCACGACCAGGCCGACGCTGCGGACCTCCGGCCAGGTCACTCCCGGTACCGGATCGAGATCGACCCGCAGTTCGTCGGGGTGGTCGAGGTCATCGGCGCGTACCGGATGCGGGTGCAGGTCGACGCAGCCGAGGTTGACCACCCACGCCAGGTCGGCCGCGTCTGCGACCACGATCTCGTCGGCGGTACGCCCGGACGGGAAACGCAGCTCCACCGTGGAGATCCAGTCCGGCCGGTTCGTCGGCGCCCGCTTCTGGTAGAACGCCTTGCCCTCGACCCCGTTGACGTACCGCTTGAGCGCCATCGGCCGACCGGCGACGCCGGACAGCGCCCCGTCGGCCACGGACAGGTAGTACCGCACCACGTCGAGCTTCGTACGACCGGTCCGCGGAAAGTACACCTTGTCCGGGTTGGTGATTGTCACCTCCCGGCCGGCGATGTCGAACACCTCCGCGCGGGCAGCCATACCGCGACCCTACTGAGCTCAGGCCGCGGATGGCACCAGCTCCAGGGTCTGATCGACGATCAGGTCCAGCGGCGCGGACCGGCCGGCCGTCCACGCCGAGGTGAAATCGTGCTCACCCATCGCCGCGACCAGCTGGTTGCGGACCGATTCGCGGTCGCCCGCGTCGGCCGGGGCCGGCAACCGGTGCCGGTGGCGCATCCCGTCGGCGGCGCCGAGCAGCTGCGCCGCGAGTGTCGGCTCCGCCCGGGTCACGAGCCCGGCGACGCTGTCGAGGGAGGCGGCCAGATCCTCCCGGTCGTCCGCCTCGTGGCGGCGGGCCAGCGCGCCGACGAACAGTCGCAGCGCCTCCGGCTGGTCGCCCTCGGCGCGCGCGGCGCGGCCGAGCTGGTGCAGCGCCATCGCCTCACCGAGCACGTCGCCGAGGGTACGGCTGAGCATCAGGCTCTCGTCCAACGCCCGGCGGGCACCGGCCCCATCACCCTGGGCGAGCCGGATCTCGCCGAGGCATTCGAGGCCGAGCAGGATACCGCGGGTGTTGCCGGTGGCCCGCTCGATCTCCAGGCACTGCTGGGCGTAGCCGTACGCGGCGGCCACGTCGCCCAGCCGCAGCGACGCCTTGGTCAGGTTCCCCAACGCGATGGCCATCCCCGGCGCCTGATCGAGGCGGTCCCAGATGGACAGGCTTTCCCGCAGATGGTCGGTGGCCACCACGTACCGGCCGCCCCCGATCGCGGCCAGACCCAGCGCGTTGTGCGCCTGGGCGGTGATCGGCAACTCGCCGGCGGCCTCCGCGCGGCGCAGCCCGTCGGCGGCCAACTGGTACGCCCGTTCGTGGTCGTCCTGGGTGGCCGCCAGCACGGCGGCGGCGTAGAGCAGCTGCGCGGATACCACGTCGGTGAGCGCGTCCGGTCGGCCCAGCACCTGGGCGAGCCAGTCCCGACCCTCGCCGATGTGGCGGCCGTTGCGCCAGTACCGCCACAGGCCGAGACAGATCCGGGCGGCGACGTCGGAATCGCCGGCGGCGAACGCGGCCCGCAGGTTCTGGTACTCGAGATCGACCCGGGCCGTCCAGGTCGCCTGCTCCGGTCCGGTCAGCGCGACCGCCGACCGTTGGGCGAGCGCGGCGTAGTACGTGGCGTGCCCGGCCCGTACCGCGTCGGCGTCCGGGTCGGCGGCCAGCCGGGAGACCGCGTACGCCCGGATCGTCTCCATCATCCGGTAGCGGCTGCCGCCGTCCGGCTCGGGCTCCGAGACCAGCAGGCTCTTGTCCCCCAGCGACGCGAGCCGGCCGGCGAGTTCCTTGCGACGCAGGGCCGGCTCGTCGGCGACCTCCGAGCCGGGGCCGACCACCTCCACCGCGCCCTCGACCGTCCAGCCGCCGACGAACACCGCGAGCGTCGCGAACAGTCGCCGGTCGGCTGGGTCGAGGAGGGCGACACTCCAGTCGATCGCGCCGCGCAGCGTCCGCTGGCGGGCCGGCAGATCCCGCGGACCGTCACCGAGCGCGTCCAGGTGATGCACCAGGTCGGTGACGAGCTCGCCGGGGCTGAGCCGGTCGGATCGGGCCGCGGCCAGCTCGATCGCGAGCGGCAGACCGTCCAGGCGCCGGCACAGCGCGTCCACGGCGGTCAGCGTGTGCTCGGTGATCGCGAAGTCGCCGGTGACCGCCCGCGCCCGCTGTTCGAACAGGGCCAGCGCGGGCGACTCGGACAGGGCCCGGGCGACGCCGGCCTCGCCGTGCGGCAGCACCGCGAGATCCGGCAACGGCAGCGGCGGTACCGGGTACACCTGCTCGCCGTACAGCGACAGCCGCTCCCGGCTGGTCACCAGGGCGCTGACCCCGGGGGCGGCGGCGAGCAGCTCGCTGACCACCCCGGCGGCGACCACCACCTGCTCGAAGTTGTCGAGTACCAGCAGCAGCTCGGCCTCGGCAAGGTGCTCGATGACGCTGTCCAGCAGCAGCTGGCCCGGGACCTCGGCGACCTCCAGGGCGTGCGCGATCGCCGTGATGACCAGGTCGGTACCGGTGGTATCGGCCAGCGGGACGAACACCGCCCCGTCGTCGTAGGACGCGGCCACGTCACCCGCGGCGGCCAGGGACAGCCGGGTCTTTCCGATTCCGCCCGGTCCGATCAGGGTGACCAGCCGGCCACCGGACAGGAGCTGGCCGACCCGGGCCCGTTCGCGTTGCCGGCCGACGAGCTTCGTCATCGGTACCGGGAGTGTGGCGCGTCGGCGCGGGCGGCCCAGCATCGACGGCGCGACGGTCCACCCGCCGCTGGCGGTAGCGGTGAGCCCGCCCCGGTGGCGCAGCCGGTCCAGGTCGGCGGCGGCCCGGGCCGGTAGCCCGCCGCTCTGCCCGGCGAGCCAGTTGACGAGGGTTCGGGTGGGTTCGCCGTGCAGCCTGTTGCGCAGCCAGATGCGTAGCGCGGCCGGTGACCACGGGGCCAGTTCGGTACTGGACAGCACGGGCAGCGCCCCGGGTGGTTCGTGCCCGCCGATACCGGTGGCGGCGTAGGCCAGGCCGAGGGTGGACGGCGGGTCGGCGGCGAGGAGCCTCGTCACCGCCTCGGCGGTCTGCTGGCCGGTGCCCACGTCGCCGAGCAGCAGCACCGGGACGCCGGCCGGGATGTTCAGGTCGGGCGGCGGAGCGCCGACCGGCGGTACGGTGACGACGGTGAACCCGCGCAGCCGCGCGACGGTACCGACCTCGGTCAGGAACCTGGTGTGGCCGGCGCCCGGCTCGCCGGTGACCATCAGCGCGCCGAGCGGCTCGGTCTGCAGCCGGGTCAGAAATTCCTGCGCGGTGGCCATCGGGCCGTCCCGCTCCCACAGCCGTGACATCGCGCTGCGGACGCCGGTGTCCGTATCGTCGGCGACCGCGCCGCCCCGGCCCCGGTGCTTGGCCAGGTAGTTGCGCCGGTCCGCGCACTCGATCAACGCGGTCGCGTCGCCGGCGTCCTCCGGGTAGGTCGCCACGCCGAGGCTGATCGACAGGTGCAGCGGGGGCTGACCGCCGAACTCCTCATTGCGGATCTCCTCGGTGAGGCGCAGCGCGAGGCTGACCGCCTCCGTACGGTCGGTGTCCGGCAGCAGCAGGACGAACTCGTCGCCGCCGTACCGGAAGAGCGCGTCGCCACCCCGCACGAGGGCGGTGACCCGGTCGGCGAGCTCACGCAGGACCTGGTCGCCGCGCCGGTGCCCGTACGCGTCGTTGACGGTCTTGAAGAAGTCGACGTCGAACAGGAAGACGGCGCAGGATCCACCGGTACGCCGGGCCCGGGACAGTTCCTCGTCAAGCCGCGGCGTGAGCAGGGCACGCGGATACGTCCCGGTCACCGGATCGGTGATGGGCCGGGTCAGCTCGTCGCCGCCGTGGTCCCTCGGTTGGGTCACCGGCCCCTTTCCCCGCTCGTCGACTCGGACCCGGTCGACGCCGGGTCACACTGTCCTTGTCGGCGGGTCGGTGCCGAATCTGAGGCTGATCGGACGTCAGTCGGTGCGGCGTCCCGATGATCTTCCCGGCGCGTCGATCCACGGCGGATTTCCGCCGGCGATCACGGCCAGTCACTAATCGGACATCAAGGTCTGGCGGGGACGGCCGGGCCTGATCACCCCGGCTGATCGGCCAGCGTGCGGGCGACCGCCTCGGTCAGCCGTGCGGCCCCCGCCACACAGGCGTAGTCCACGTTCTCCGGTAGGTCCGAGTCGAGGTGGTAGTGGGGTAGCAGCCGCCGGTCGTCGACGGAGACCACGGACGCGGTGCGGTAGCCGAACCGGGTTGGCACACACCCGTCGGTACTGCTGCGCGAGCTCATGCCGCGCAGGAGCGGCACCCTCTCCGCCGTCGCGCAGCCGGTCACCAGGTCCTTGAACCCCTCGTCGTAGCGGCGCATCCGCAGCGGACCCTCCGCCTCCAGCAGGAGCAGTTGTCCCGAGCCGACGGTATCGAGATTGAGAAACCAGGTGTCGTCGATGGGAAGGCGGTGGTGGTGGCGCCGCAGGAAGGCCCGGATGCCCTCCTGCAGCGCCTCCTCGGCTCCGGCGGACACGATGACCACCCGCAGCCCCGGCAGCGGAGCCGCCCGGAGGGCGTCGGCCAGCGCGAGCGCCACGGCCACCCCGCTGAGGTTGTCGTTCGCGCCCGGTACGGCCGGGCGGCGTCCGATGTCGACCATCGCCGCCACCGACCCGACGGCGAGGCCGAGCCCGACCCGCCGCAGCAATGGACTGCCCGCCAGGCTGCCCAGCGAGATCAGGGCCGGTCCGGCCACGACCGGCCACCACAGTGGAGGGTTCGTCGTCATCCGGGCCAGGATGTCGGGGTGGTGCGTGGCGACCCACTCGGCGACCGTCTGGTCGAACACGAACCCCGACGGGGCGGCGTCGTGGTGCACCGTGACGCAGAGGGTACGGCGGGCGGTGGGGTCACCGGTCTCGGCAACGACGTTGACGGTCGTGCGCGGGCGCATCAGCAGTCTCCTGCCCAGCATGGAGCCGCCGGAAATATCGTCGGCGATACCGAGCGCGGCCAGCGCCCCGCCGACGGTGCCGACCGCGCGCCGGCCCCGACCGCCGGAGCCGGCCGCCACGACCGCGAGCGCGCTCAGCGCGCCGATCGGCCACGCGTACGAGCGGTAGGCCGCCTCGCGCTCGGTCACCGCGTGGCATCCCCGGTCGGTCAACTCCCGGCGGATCCACTCCGCAGCTTCGGCCTCCCCGGGCGACGTGGGCAGCCGCGGGATGCCGGCCAGCGTCCGGACGGTACGGCGCAGGTCCTGCTCGTCCGGTTTCATCGACGGCGATATCCGCGGTTGCGACATTCCGCCACGCTACCGGCAATGCCTCAAGCCAGGCCAGCATCCGCCGACCGGTCG
>JAVHWE010000150.1:0-5351 GCA_032160285.1 Micromonosporaceae bacterium
CATGCACCCAGTCTGCAACCGGAACAGACCCGGGTGCGTCCCCTGTTCGGCCCCCGACATTACTCTGCGTTGCCGGTGCCCCGATCGCCTCGACGAGGTGGCCGACCCCCTTCTCCCGGGACCCACAGCGGTAACGGATCTCCACTCGCCGGGCCCCGGCATCGGAGCCGAAACCCGGTGGCGGACACCGCCGTCGTCGTAGCATGTGGCGGACACGCTGGTTCGGCCCGCATGGGCGGCTCGCATGGGTGGCTCGCGACGCCCGCGCCGGCGGGCACAGGTATGTCCAAACATGTACACCGTGTCGCTTCCGTGCTCATAGCCGCCAACGTCGGCAGCTGGCCACGACCGTTGCCTGGCAGCCGGCGCACGGGACACCCGGGTAGAACACGGTCTTGGGGTGATCGAGATGACTCGTGGCAACACCGGGACCGGCCAGTTGTGGGACACGTTCCACCGGCTCGTCAACATGACCTCGCGGGAGCTGCGCGACTGGCTGCTGGCGACCCCCGACGGCGCGGACGCGTACGCCCCCGAGCCCGGAGTCGACATTCACGAACTGGGCGGCCGGGTGCTACGCCTGCTGGAAAAGCGGCGCGGCGACCTGACCGACGAGGACGTCGCCGTGATGCGGTTGGTGGCCGAGTACATCGTGGGGCGGCTGACCAACGTGCCGAGGGGGGAGACCGCCGACGAACCGTGGCGGGACACCCTGCTGACGTTGGGCCACGACCCGCTGCGGCCCGACTCACCGCGCGGGATCGACGCGGCGGCGCTGCTGGACACGGTGGCCGGGCACGCGAACTGATGCCCGCCAACCGCTCCGGCGCCGGAGCCGGCGAACTCGACGGCCGGTACGTCCGTGGCCACCCAGCGTTGTGGGCCGGCGCGTGCACCGTACCGGTCGCTCACAAACCCCTTACCTGTCCTTACCGGACGGTGCTACCGTACGCCGACCAATGTCGGTCGGGCACCGGAGGGGGAGCGATCCTTGGCGATTGCGGACCTGCTCTCAGAAATCAACCGCGACGTATGGATGCCTTTTCGCGCCGCGTACGCCAGCAGGAACGCGGACGCCTTCATCGCCCTGAACGCCGAGGACGTCATCCGGGTGGAGGGCAACAGCGGCTGGGTCGGCGGGTTCGAGGAGTACGCGGCCCGGCTGCGCGAGTGGTTCCAGTGGGTTGTGGTCCAGCAGGGCAGTCTCGACCTGCGGTTCCGTTTCCTGGAGCGGCACGTCGGCACCGACGCCGCCTCCGAGCGAGGGGTGTACCGGCTCGCCTTGTCCCATCCCGAAACCGACGAACGGCTGTGGTTCGGCCGGTTCCACACGCTGTCCCGCAAGCGGGCCGGGGTCTGGCGGATCGTGTTCGACTACGACACCGACGAGGACGGCACCGTCAACCAACAGATCTACGACCAGGCCGTCGGCATGACGGAGTACGCCACCTTGTAGCGTCTGTGGGGTTTGACCCGTCGCCCGGCGGGAATCACCATAGGCAACACCAACCAGCGTGAGGGGGACGCGGGTGCGGGCAACCGTCACGCTCGACCTGCCCAGGGACACCGCCAGCGTCACGCTCGGCCGGTGCGTCATCCGCTCTGCGCTCAAGGCCCTCGGCGTGGCGCGTGACGTCTGCTACGACCTCGAACTGGCGCTCGCCGAGGCTTGCGCGAACGTGGTGAAGCACGCCACCGGCTCCGACGCGTACCAGGTCACGGTCCGGATCGAAGACGGCATGTGCTGCATCGACGTGATCGACAACGGCCGCGGCTATGACGAGCGCACCCTCCGGACGTCGATGCCGCAACCGAGCGCGGAGGCCGGCCGCGGCCTGCCCCTGATCCGGATGTTGACGGAGAATGCCCGGCTTGCCCACCACCCGAAACGCGGCACGATCATGCACTTCGAGAAGACGCTGCGCTGGGAGTCGCCGGCACTCAGCTCACGGTTGAACTGACCGACCGGGACCCCCGCCCGGCCAGCGACGCGCGAATCCGCGCGGTCACCTTGCGCTCAGCGACGAACGACAGAAACGGCACCGTACCCGCGAGCAGCACCGCGACGGTGTACCGCAGCGGCCAGCGCGCCCGCAGCGACAGGTCGAAGGCGACCACCAGATACACCATGTACAGAAAGCCGTGGATCGGGCCGACGATGGCGACCACGGTCTTGTCGTGGCCGACATACTCCAGCGGCATCCCGACGAGCGTCAGGATCAACAGAAACACCCCGACGACATAGGCCATGACACGGAACCGGATAAGCGCGGACTGCACGGTTCACCCCTCCGATCTGCGGTACTCGCTGGGCCGTCGGCCGGGGTTCGCCGCGAGCCACTCCAGGTACCGGTTGTACGCCACCAGGTCCGGGTCGCTGTCATCGACCCCCGGACCGCCGTCGGCGCTCGCGCCGACCCCCGGACCGCCGTCGGCGCTCGCGCCGGACCGGGTCGGCGCGCCGCCGCGGGTGGGTGTGATCCCGAACGGCAGGTACCCAGGCTGCCCGGCCAGGTCGGCGGGGACCTCGACGGCCGGCGGAGTGGACGGCGGATCGGCGCCGCGCCGGTCGGACCGCATCTCCTTGACCCAGACGTACACCACGAAACCGGCGAACAGCGGCCACTCCAGCGCGTACCCGAAGCTGAGCGTGTTGCCGCCGCGCGCCCGGTCGACCTGCCACCAGCCGAGCCCGAGGAACGCGCCGACCACCAGCAGTACCAGCAGGTGGACGACGAGCCATCGGGGCGACAGTAGCCGGGTCGACGGGTACCGGGACACGACGCGAGCGTACCGGGCCACACCCGTGGCGCGACCGGCCACACCACCGCGGCGCGGCCGCCTACGCCGGCAGTGAGACGGTGAACGTGCTGCCCGCTCCGGGTACGGTAGCGACGTCGATGGAGCCGCCGTGGTCGTCGACGATCTGACGCGCGATCGCCAGGCTGAGCCCCGCGCCCTGGATCGCGAGCTGCGTGGCGGCGCGGGTCCGGAAGAAGCGGGTGAACAGCCGCGGTACCTCGGCCGCATCGATGCCGATGCCGTTGTCGCGGACCGCGATCTCCACCACCCCGGGACCGCTGCGCCGGGCGGTGACCTCGATGTGTCCACCCGGCGGCGTGCACTTGATCGCGTTGTCGAGCAGGCTGGCGAGTACCCGCCGGAACTGGTTCACGTCGACCCGGGCGTCACCGCTGCCCGGTCCGACGTCGACGGTCAGCCGGTGCCCGCGATGCCGGGCCGCGTCCTCGACCAGCGCGACCGCCCGCCCGACCAGGTCGGCGATCCCGACGTTCACCGGGGCCAGACGCAGCGGACGAACCTCCACACTGGACACGGTGAGCAGATCCTCGATGAGCGCCCGGAGTCGGTCGGCGTTGCGGGACACCGTGCTCAGGATCCGACGCTGGTGGTCGGTCACCGGACCGACGTCACCGTCGGCGAACAACTCCAGGTACCCGGTCAGGCTGGTCAACGGGGTGCGCAGCTCGTGCGATACGGTCGCCAGGAAGTTGGTCTTGGCCTCGTCGAGCTCGGTGAGCTTCGCCAGCGCCGACCGCTCGTGCTCGAACGCGGTCCGCAGCGACAGGTCGGCCCGGCGCCGCTCGCTGACATCGGCGAACGTGACCACCACGCCGTCGATCTCGCCGTCGGTCACCACCGGCGCGCAGCTGTACTCGACCGGAATGGACGTCCCGTCGGCGCACCACAGAACGTCCTCGTCGACGCGCACCGGCTCTCCGGTCCGGGTGGCCACCTCGACCGGACAGCCGGTACCGGGCGGGTGGTGGTGGATGAGCACGTCGATGTGGTTGCCGACGAGTTGCTCGGCGGTCCAGCCCAGCAGCCTGGTGGCCGCGGGGTTGACGAAGACACACCGGCCGTCGCGGTCGAGCCGGTAGATGCCGTGGAGGGCCGATTCCAGCAGCAGCCGCTGCTCGGCCAGCAGCCGCTCGCGTTCGGTGTCGATTCGTCGCCGCTCGGTGATGTCGCGCAGAAACGCGGAGAAGATCCACTGGTCGCCTTCGCGGGTGGCCCAGATGGCGAGTTCGACGGGGAACTCGCGGCCGTCGACGTGCCGTCCGGTGATTTCGAACCGCTCGTCCGGCACCCGCTGTTGCCCCGTGGCGACGAAACGGTCCAGGCCCTCGCGGTGCTCGTCGCGGTACCGGGGGGCGACGATGGTGTCGGCCAGTGCCAGCCCGATCGCGTCGGCACGCGCGACGCCGAACATCCGCTCGGCGGCCGGGTTCCATTCGATGATCGCGCCGGACCCGTCCATGCCGACGAACGCCTCGGCGGAGGTGTCGATGACGCGCTCCGCCCACCGCCGACGGGTGTCCGGAGCGTCCGGCTGGTCCGCCACAGTCGATGACGTGCCCAGGGTCGCGTGGCGGTCGGTTGACCGCACAGACACGCCGGACCCATCCACCACGACTCTCCGCCCTCAATTTCCGATGCCAACGACGTCCCGGTGGCAGCATCGGCCACCCGGAGGGTCAGCTGAGGGAAAGGGCGCTCAGCGCCGCGCGGTCAGAACCCGAAGACGGGCCCCGTCGACACCGCCAGTACGCACGTGTTGGAGAACGTCTTGCGGTACCGGACCGGGTGGCCCAGCCAGGTGCCCCTGGCCTCGGCGGTGGCCGGCTGGAACTGCATCGTGCACATCACGCCCTCGCGCCCCTTCAGCGCGCTGAGGTCGCCGTGCGCGGCGATGACCGCACCGCACGCCTCGGCGGGCCGGGGGTGCGAGCCGCGGGCCGGGCCGCAGCCCAAGGTCACCACACGCGGCCGGGCGCCGGCCACCCGGACGGTCAACACCAGCGAGCTGCGCGCCCGCAGACTACCGGCGGCGGGCCCGGTACCGGCGGCAGGCGCGGTACCGGCGGCGGGCGCGGGTACGGCGGGCCCGGTACCGGCGGCGGGCGCGGGTACGGCGCCGGCGGCCGCCGGTGCCGCGGGGCCGGTTGCGATGGCGGTACCGGCGACGACCAGCGCGGCGGCGAGGCCGGCGCGGTGACCGACGTGACCGGCGTGGTCAGAGTGGCTGACCCGGTTGGCGGGGTGGGCGGCTCGGTGGGCTCCCGTGTGGCGATGGGTTCGCATTGGTCACTCTCCGGGGTCTGAGGCGGTGACGGGCTGCTGCCCGGCCGGCGGGCCATGGTTGGCCCGAACCGTTCGGCACCGGACTGAGACCCTACACCGCGCCTGTCACCCTATTTCCGTATTTCACGTGAATAGGTGTAGGCAGCGCCGACTCACCCGCCCCGCCCATTACCCCGCCGTTTGACGGATTCATCGATGGATTGAGTAATGTGATGCCGGCCCGTCGCCGGTTGCCGAGGGAGCGT
>JAVHWE010000039.1:0-13489 GCA_032160285.1 Micromonosporaceae bacterium
GTGTACGACCAGGAGAACACCGCCCGTACATCGGTCGTGGTGTCCCCGGCGTCCAAGGCGTCCAGGCGCAGCTCGGTCTTGTCCAGGTCGGCGGCGATACCGGCCAGCGGAAATCCGGACTGCTGCGCGCGGGCGGCGACAATGGCCAACGCCAACGGCAGGCCGGCACACGCCGTGATGATCTGCTCGACCGCGTCGGCCTCCGCGTCGATCCGTCCGACTCCCAACCGCCGAATCAACATCGCCCGCGCCTCTGTCGCCGACAGCACGTCCAGTGCCAGCGGCTGCGCTCCGCCGGAGGCGAGCAGGGAGGTCAGTTGGTTGCGGCTGGTCACCACGACCAGCGCCGTCGCCGTACCGGGCAGCAGTGGCCGGACCTGATTGGCGTCGCGGGCATTGTCGGCGACCACAAGGATCCGTTTGCCCGCCACCAGGCTGCGGTACAGGGCAGCCTGGGCGTCCAGACTGGCCGGGATCCGCTCCACCGCCACCCCGAGCGCGTCGAGGAAACCGCGGACCGCGTCGGCGGGGTCCATCACCTGACCGCCCGGATCGAACCCGCGCAGGTTCACGTACAACTGCCCATCCGGGAACCGGTCGGCGACCCGGTGCGCCCAGTGCACCGCCAACGCGGTCTTCCCTACCCCCGCCGTCCCCGATACCGCCGAAATCACGACCGCCGATGGCCGACCCGACGCTGCCATGGGCGGGCCGGCCAGCAGGCCGTCGAGGCGGGCCAGCGGCTCGTCCCGGCCGGCGAACCCGTACACGTCAGCCGGTAGCTGCGCCGGCA
Organism: Micromonosporaceae bacterium; assembly: GCA_032160285.1. GTDB lineage: Bacteria > Actinomycetota > Actinomycetes > Mycobacteriales > Micromonosporaceae > Planosporangium. The sequence continues at coordinate 794 of JAVHWE010000039.1, forward strand.
CCACCGCCGATCCCGCCCGCACCTCCGCGGCGCCCGCACCGGCCTCAGCCCCGCCGGCGCTGGCGGCCGGGGCCACGCGAGCCGGGGCATCCGGCGCTTCCGGGTCGCCGCGCAGGACGGCCCGCTGCGCCGCCCGCAACCCCGACCCCGGTTCGGTACCCAACTCCTCAACTAACCGCCGCCGCACGGTCGTGAACACGTCCAACGCCTCGGTCGCCCGGCCCGCCGCGTGCAGCGCCCGCATCAGCACCGCCGCCACCGACTCCGCGTACGGCTGCTCCGTGACCAACTCCGTCAACGGCCCCACCGCCACACCCGCGTTACCGACCCGAAGCTCGGCCTCCGCCCGGGCCACCACCGCATCCGTACGCTCACGTCCCCACGCCTCGCGCATTCGCGTCGCCCACGCGCCCGCCAAACCGGCCAGCGGCTCACCCCGCCACAACCCCACCGCCGCACGCAACGCCTCAACCCGTTGCTCCGGGGAGATGGCCGGCTGCCGCGCGTACTCCACCAACCGGCGAAACCGGTGCAGATCAACCCGATCTCGGTCGATATCAAGCAGGTATCCGCCGGAGCGGAACACCACCCGGTCGGGCACCCCACCCGGCTCGCACGCCACCTCCAACGTTCGCCGCACCCGGGCGACATGTGAGTGCACCGATGCCCGGACCTTCGCCGGCGCGGCATCCCCCCACGCCCGATCCACCAACACGTCCACCGCGACCGGGCGCCCGGCATCGACCAGCAACACCGCCAGCACACACCGCTGACGCGCATGACCAGCCGCGACCAGGCGACCACCTGACCACACTTCAACCGGCCCCAGCACCCGGAACTCGGCGCTCAGCGCATCAGACATCCGCACCGACCTATCGCAACACACCTGCCCAAGAGGATTTCATGGAAATCGCAGCAGCGCCGCCGTTGACGCTGTCAGCCACCTACCGGTACGGCGATTGGGCGGTCGGCCGCCGGTGGTGCCGGCGGCCGGCACGGGGACCGGGGTGCTACAGCAGATCATCGGGGGCCGTACCCTCATCGAGGCCCCGGTGCTTGGCGCCGAGTTGGCGCGCACACCGTCGGCGTGGCGTACGCGCGGAGCAGATCATGGCCGGTGTACCGGCCCGGCACGGGCTCGATCAGCAGGTTCGCCGGGTCAGTTCGCTCGACAACCGACGTGCCTCGGGCCGAGGCAGACCGGCCAGGCTCGCCGACCAAACCACCACTGCGGAAGGCCGAGCTCGGCAACCACCGCCCGCGCCTCCTCGATCACAACGCCATGTGGCCGAAACACCGCATCGATATCGCGGGTTGCGCGGCGGGCATCGTAAGCCAGCGCCATCGCCGCGCCGCCGAAGATATAGATGTCAGCTATCACGCCGCGGCGAGCGAGGCGGTCGCCGAGACGACGGAACGCGGTCTCAATCCCGGCCCGATCCAGCAGCGGCGCTTCCTCGCTCACGCCACCTGAAGTTCCTGTGGCGCGATGAATACCCCACGCCGGCGGAACGCCGCTGGCGCGTGGACCACGGCATCCACCCGAGCCGCGCGGGTGTTGAACGGAAACCAGAACTGATCGAGCGCGCGGGTATCTGCCCATGCCGGAGCGGCCCGATTGTCCCGGCCAGCTATGTGCTCGGCGAGTGCCGCCAGGAACACATCCCAATGCTCGTCGCCCGTGCCCGCCGGCTCCGGCTCAAGCAAGCGGTAACGCGACTGGACCGGCTCCCACCGGTACTCTTCCAGGAACTCGGCGACCAACCGCCACCGCGAGGCATCGTCGGCGCCCGCCAGCAAGGCGCCCAGCCGCGCCAAGGTCATCGGCTCGTAAACCTTATGACGTTCCTCCACGCTCAAGACCGTAACTCACCAGCCCAGAGGTCGCCTCGGTACGGTGTTGTCCGCGTGGACCTCCGCCACGCCCGCCTGCGCAACGACCGGCGCGTACGAGCGATCGACGGACGAAACCAATGACACCCACCCGAGAGCGCACAAACGGCGGCGCCATCACGGTGACACCGCCGACGCGACTCTGACCCTGCCCTGCATACGACGGGGTTCGAGCTGCGCTCACCTGGTGGGGAAGGGGGGAGTTGAACCCCCACGCCCTTTCGGGCACACGGACCTGAACCGTGCGCGTCTGCCATTCCGCCACTTCCCCGGGCGAAGCGAGGCTACGTTATCACCCGCTCCGGTGGCTGCGTCCGACGGTGTCACACCTCGCTCAGACGCGCGTCAACGCGTGCTGGAGACTAGGCTGCCGGAAGCGCTCGCGAAGAATAGCACGAGCTGGGGCGACTGGTGCGGGTGCGATTGAGCGCGCGCCAGATACCATCATTGCCTCGGGACCCGAGGAGGAGCCGGTGAGTGTGCTGCAGCGCTTCGAGAAGCGCTTGGAGGGCCTTGTCGAAGGGGCCTTTGCCAAGGTCTTCAAGGGTGTGGTCCACCCTGTGGAGATCCTGAACGCCATGCAACGGGAGGCGGAGGCGCACAAGGCGATCTTGGCCGGCGGGCGGACGCTGGTGCCCAACCGGTACGTGATCGATCTATCGCCCTACGATCACAGCCGGCTGGCGCCGTATGCCGCGGCCCTTGCGCAGGAGCTGGCCCAGTCGCAGGCCGAGTTCATCGGTGAGCAGGGTTGGACGGTGTACGGCGACGTCATCGTCGAGGTCGAGCGCGGCGATGGTCTGGACACCGGCATGTTCCGGGTGACGGCGGAGGTGTACACCGGTGGCGACGTGGCGCCCGCGCCCGCCTACGACGGGCCGCCCGGTTACCCGCCGTACGACGCGAACCCGTACGCCCCGCACAGCGCCCCGCCGGTATCGGGTGGCGGTGGCCCGGCGCGGAGCGCCCGGCTCGTCTCCGGCGACGGGCGCAGCTATCCGCTGTCGATCGGGTCGACCGTGATCGGCCGTGGCGACCAGGCGAACATGCGCCTGCCCGACGTCGGCATCTCCCGCCGTCACGCGCGGCTGGACTTCGACGGAGCGCAGGTGGTATTGACGGACCTCGGGTCGACCAACGGCACGATGGTCAACGGGCAGCGGGTGTCCGCTGTCGCGCTCAACCCCGGTGACATGATCCAACTCGGTACGACGACGCTGACCTTCCGGGCCGACGGTTAGCCGCGGTGTACGAGGTGATCATCCCGCCAGGCTCTGGATAGAGAGCACATGCCTGAAATTGTCCTTACCGTTGCCCGGTACGGGTTTCTTGTGCTGCTGTGGATCTTCGTGTTCACGGTGGTGGGCGTGATCCGGCGGGACCTGTTCGCCGGTGCCCGGCCCAGCCGGCTCGTCGCCGCGCCCCGCGGCGTCGGGGCGGCCACCGGCGGTGCCCGTCCGGCGAAGGTCAAGCGGGGTAAGGCCGCGCACCAGCTCGTGGTGACCGCCGGTGCCCTGGCCGGTACCCGGATCACCCTGTCGGAGGCGCCCATCACCATCGGCCGGGCCGAGGACTGCACGCTGGTCATCACCGACGACTACGCGTCCGCGCGGCACGCCCGGCTGGTGCCGCGCAACGATCAGTGGTATCTGGAGGATCTGGGCTCCACGAACGGGACCTATCTCGACCGCGCTAAGGTCAGCGCGCCCACCCCCGTCCCCCTCGGCGTGCCGATCCGGATCGGCCGCACGTCCTTCGAGTTGCGGCCATGACCCTGACCCTGCGTTATGCGGCGCGAAGCGACCGCGGACTGATCCGAGGCGGAAACCAGGACTCCGTCTACGCCGGCCCGCGCCTGCTTGCCGTCGCCGACGGTATGGGCGGCATGGCGGCCGGCGACGTCGCCAGCAATATCGTCATCGCGGCGATGGCGCCGCTCGACGAGGACGTGCCCGGTAACGCGATGATCGACGCGCTGCGGGGCGCCGTCGACAACGCCAACCAGCAGATCCGCGACACCGTCGAGGCGAACCCGGCGATGGAGGGGATGGGTACCACGCTGACCGCGATGCTGTTCGGCGGCAGCCGGTTCGGCATGGTCCATATCGGGGACTCGCGGGCGTACCTGCTGCGCGAAAGCGAGTTCGGTCAGGTCACCAAGGACGACACGTACGTGCAGATGCTGGTCGACGAGGGGCGCATCAGCCTCGAGGAGGCCGACAGCCACCCGCAGCGCCACCTGCTGTTCCGCGCTCTCGACGGCCGCGACGCCGAGCCGGAGTACTCGGTCCGCCAGGCCGTGCCGGGCGACCGGTACCTGCTGTGCAGCGACGGGCTGTCCAGCGTCGTCAGCGCCGAGACCATCGCGGACACGCTCCGCGAGTACGCGAATCCCGACCAGTGCGCCGAGCGGCTCATCCAGCTTGCGCTGCGCGGCGGCGGCCCGGACAACATCACCGTGATCGTGGCCGACGTGACCGATCAGGACATCGTCGAGGAGGCACCGATCGTCGGTGGCGCGGCGGCCCGCGACCGGGGCAACACCACCTCCGCCGACAGTTCGACCCCGGCCGCGCGGGCGGCATCGGCCCTGGCACATCCGCGGCCGGCGGTGCCGGAGTCGACCGGCGACGAGGATGACGACGAGGAGCTGCGCCCCCGCCGGCACCCGGTACGGACGTCGCTTCTGCTGCTGGTCCTGCTCGGGCTGCTCGGCGGTGGCGTATGGATCGGCTGGCGGTACACCCAGTCGCAGTTCTACGTCGGCGCGACGTCCGACGGCGTGGTGGCGGTCTTCCGAGGGGTACCGGGCCAGGTCGCCGGCCTGCACCTGTCGACCGAGCAGGAGCGGAGCTCGACCACGCTGGATGAGCTGACCACCAGCGCGCAGGACGCGGTCAAGGAGGGCATCAGGGCCAGTGACGCGGTGGACGCCCGCCGCAAGCTCACGCTGCTGACCAGCGACGATCCACAAAACAGCAACAAGCTGCCGACCTGCGCCGCCCGCCCGTCCACGGAACCGTCCGCCCCCGCGTCGACTCCAAGCGCAGGCGCGAGTGCCACACCAGAGGCCAGTGGCTCGACCAGCGAAACACCCCAAGTACCGCTGCCCACGCTCAGCTGCCGTAGGCGCTGACCCGACCACTGAGGGACTGCCCGCTCCGTGACCGCCCCCGCCATCCCGGCACCGCCGCCCATGAACCAGGGTGAGGCGGCGGCTCCGGCGCGGTCGACGCGGGCGACCCGGCACCGCAACACCGAGCTGGGGCTGCTGCTGTTCGCCCTCGTCCTGGTTGCGGTGTACTCGGCGGCATCCGAGGCCGGCCTCGCCAACCGGATCACCTTCGGCTTCCTCGGGCCGATGATCGCGCTCACCGCGCTGTTCCTCGTCGCACACGTGCTGATCCGCTGGCTGGCCCCGTACGCGGACCCGGTGATGCTGCCGGCGGTAGCGTTGATCAACGGCTTCGGGGTGGTGTTCCTGCGCCGCCTCGACATCGGCGATGTCCGCACGAACGGCGGCAACGGCATCCCGGTCTTCGGTGGCCAGGGCGGCCGGCAGCTGCTGTGGACCCTGCTGGCCGTGGGCGGCGCGATGGTCGTCCTGCTGATCGTGCGCGATCACCGTTCGCTGTCGCGGTACTCGTACACACTCGGCATGGCCGGGATCGTGCTGGTGATGATCCCGGCGGCGCTGCCGGCCCGGTTCGCCAGCGTCAACGGCGCACCGGCCAAGTTGTGGATCAACTTCGGCTTCTTCGCGATCCAGCCGGGCGAGTTCGCCAAGATCCTGCTGCTGGTCTTCTTCGCGTACTACCTGGTCCGCAAGCGCGAGGTGCTGTCGCTGGCGAGCAAGCGGATCCTCGGGATCGACTTCCCCCGTGGCCGCGACCTTGGGCCGGTGGTCACGGTCTGGCTGCTCAGCCTGATGGTTCTGGTCTTCGAGAAGGACCTCGGCACCTCGCTGCTGTACTTCGGCATGTTCGTGGTCACGATGTACATCGCGACCGAGCGGGTCAGCTGGCTGATCATCGGCCTGCTGCTCTTCATCGGCGGCGCGTACCTGGCGTATGTCCTGGGTGCGACGGTCGGCGGCCCGTTCGCCAACTTCCACCAGCGGGTCGAGATCTGGCTCGACCCGTTCGCCGATCCGAACCGGAACGGCTTCCAGATCGTCCAGTCGCTGCTCGGCCTGGGTACCGGCGGGCTGTTCGGCGCCGGTCCCGGCGTCGGCCGACCGGACAAGGTGCCGCTGGTCGAGAGCGACTTCATCTTCGCCGGAATGGGTGAGGAGATCGGGCTGTTCGGCCTGACCGCCCTGCTGGCCGTGTACCTGTTGATCGTCCAGCGCGGCCTCCGGGCCGCGATCGAGGTACGTGACTCGTTCGGCAAGCTCTTCGCCGGTGGCCTGGCCTTCACCCTCGGGTTGCAGGTGTTCGTCATCGTGGGCGGAGTGAGCAAGCTGATCCCGTTGACCGGCCAGACCACGCCGTTCCTGTCCGCCGGGGGCTCGTCCCTGATGGCCAACTGGCTGTTGATCGCGCTCCTGCTGCGAATCTCGGACGCGGCGCGTCGCCCGGCCGGCGTGCCCGCTGTCGGCGGCCGCGGCGTACCGCCGCCCGGTGGACCGGCCAAGCTGCAGGACATGCCGACGGAGATGATCAAGTGAATGCGCCCCTGCGGCGGGTCGGCGTCGTCGTTCTGGTGCTGTTCGGCCTGCTCTTCGTCAACCTGAACTACGTCCAGGCGTACAAGGCCGACGACTACCGCACCGACCCGCACAACTCGCGCGTGCAGATCTCGGAGTACCAGCGGCAGCGCGGCTCGATCGAGGCGGCTGGCGGGGTGGTGCTGGCCCAGAGCTCGCCGACCAACGACGAACTGCGCTACCAACGCAGCTACCCGCTCGGCCCGCAGTACGCCGACCTGGTCGGGTACAAGCCGGTCAACCTGCAGAGCACCGGTATCGAGCGGCTGGAGAACGCGTACCTGCAGGGCAACTCCGACTCGCAGGTCGCGGAGCGGTGGCTGGCGATGCTCACCGGCAAGCGGACCTCCGGCGGCAATGTGCTGCTTACGGTCACCGCCCCGGCGCAGACCGTCGCGTACAACGCGCTGCGTGACAGTTCGGTCCACAAGGGCGCGGTCGTGGCGCTCGATCCGACCACCGGGGCGATCCTGGCCGCCGTGTCCGCCCCGAGCTTCGATCCCAACCCGCTGACCAGCCACGACACCGACGCGGCTACCCAGTACGCGAACCGGCTCAACGCCGACCCCAACAAGCCCCTGCTGAACAAGGCGTTCTCGGAGACGTTCCCGCCCGGCTCGACCTTCAAGGTGATCGACTCAGCGACCGCGCTGAGTGAGGGCATGAAGCCCAGCGACGTCATCACCGGTGGTTCCAGCTTCACCGCGCCGCAGACCACCCACGCTATCCCCAACGAGGCGGGTGTCGTCTGTGCCGACCAGATCACCCTGATCCAGGCCCTCACGGTGTCGTGCAACACCGCGTACGCCCGGCTGGCCGTGGAGAAACTCGGCGCGGACAAGATCACCCAGATGGCGAAGGCGTTCGGGTTCGAAGAGGCGCCGCGCATCGACCAGGACAATGACAACATCATGGGTACCGTGGCGAGCCACACCGGTTCCTTCGTCGACGCCGGCGGTCAGGTCGATCAGCCCACCGTCGCGTTGTCGGCGATCGGGCAGAGCAACGTCCGCATGACGCCGCTGCAGGGCGCGCTGATGGCGGCGACGGTGGCCAACGCCGGTGGCAGGATGCGGCCGTACCTGATCGACAAGGAACTCGCCGGCGACCGCACCCCCACCTACGTGGCCAAGCCACACCTGGACAAACAGGTCATCGAACCCTCGGTCGCGGTCGACCTGCGAGACATGATGGTAAGCGTGGTGGAGAACGGCACCGGCCGGCGGGCGAAAGTCTCCGGCGTCCAGGTCGGCGGTAAGACGGGTACCGCCGAGAACGGGGGGCGCGCGCACGGCTGGTTCATCGGTTTCGCGATCAAGGACGGCAAGCCGATGGCCGCGGTCGCCGTGTTCCTGGAGAACACCGGTGACTCCGGTAGCGGCGAGGCCGCCAGTATCGCCGGCAAGGTCATGAACGCGATCATCCAGGGGCGGGGCTAGGAGATGAGGTGTCCTGCATGGTAAGCCCCGGGATGACGCTGGGCGGACGGTACCGGCTGGACGACCGGATCGCCGGCGGCGGAATGGGCGACGTGTGGCGGGGTACCGACGAGGTGCTCGGCCGGACCGTGGCGGTGAAGATCCTGCTGCCGGCGTTGCTGGAGGAGCCGGGTTTCGCCGAGCGGTTCCGCGGTGAGGCCCGGACCATGGCCACCATCAACCACCCCGGTGTGGTCGACATCTACGACTACGGCAGCGAGGGTGACACCGCGTTCCTCGTCATGGAGTACGTGGAGGGCGACGCGCTGTCACGGACGCTGAGCCGGGTCGGCCGGCTGACGCCGGCTCGCACCATGGCGCTCGTCGCGCAGGCCGCCGATGCCCTGCAGGCCGCACACGAGAAGGGCATCGTGCACCGCGACGTCAAGCCGGGCAACCTCCTGGTACGTCCGAACGGCACGCTCGTGCTCACCGATTTCGGCATCGCCCGGTCGGCCATGGTCGGCCAGCTCACGATGGTCGGCTCGGTGCTCGGTACGGCCGCCTACATCTCGCCCGAACAGGCCGAGGGGGCCACCGCCTCACCCCTGTCCGACGTGTACGCGCTCGGTGTGGTGACGTACCAGTGCCTGGCCGGGCACCGGCCCTTCGACGGCGACAGCTCGGTGGGGATCGCGATGCGGCACGTCCGGGACGCGCCGCCGCCGTTGCCGAACGACATTCCGCCGGTGGTCCGCCAGGTTGTCGAACGCGCGATGGCGAAGAACCCGTCGGACCGGTACCCGTCGGCGGTGGCGATGGCGCACGCGGCGCGCCGCGCGGCGGCCTCGGTGACGGGCGCTGGGCTTGCGGGGGTGCCCGCCGCACCGGTCTCGCCGACCGGTACCCAGGTCCTGCCGAACGCCGCCTACCCGTCGAACGGGCCGGTCAGTCCCGCCCCACGCACCGGGCAGTACGCGCGGGGCGCCGCGATGGTGCCCGCCGCGCCCCTCGACGACTACGACGACTACGACGACTACGACTATGCCGAGCCGACCGGCGCCGCCCGACGCGCCGGTGGCGGCGCGGGCACCGGCGGGGGACGGGCAGGCGGGGGACGGGCCGGCGGCGCGGGCGGCAAGAATGTGGCCGCCTGGGCGATCCTCGCCGTGTTCATCGTGGTGCTTTTCTGCCTCGGCGGCGGCTACCTGCTGCTGCACGCCAACCGCGCCGGCGACAACCAGACGGGCGCGGCGCCACCGACGAGCTCGGCGGGGCCCACCCGGGGGTCGCCACGGCCGAGCGCGAAGCCGAGCAGGCCGCGGGCCACCGCGTCCGAGCCGGCCGCCGTCGCGCGCCACAACCTGGTCTGTGAGGATGCGGTCAACCAGGACGCGGTCGCGGTCCGGAAGAACCTCGAGGACAACAACTACCCGGTGAAGATCATTACCGATCAGCCCGGCGGGCGCCGGGGGCGGGTTGCCGTGATGTCCCCGTGTGGCAGCCAGGCCGAGGGTACCGAGGTGACGCTGAGGGTATTTACGGGTAACAATGCGACCACGCCCGACCCGCAGACCAGCTGCAACCCGTTCAACCCGGATAATCCCACCGACTGCCCGACGAGCCGGTGAGGCCGCCGATGACGGACCGACGACGCGAAGGACGACAGACGAGATGACCGCCCAGGCCCGCCTCCTCGGTGGGAGGTATCAGGTCGGCGAGCTGCTCGGCTACGGCGGTATGGCCGAAGTGCACCGCGGCCGCGATCTCCGGCTCGGCCGGGACGTCGCGATCAAGACGCTGCGCTCCGATCTCGCCCGCGACGCCACCTTCCAGATGCGATTCCGCCGCGAGGCGCAGAACGCCGCCGCCCTGAACCACCCCGCCATCGTCGCGGTCTACGACACCGGCGAGGAGCACGGCCCGAGCGGCGAAGAGCTGCCGTACATCGTCATGGAGTTCGTCAATGGGCGCACCCTCAAGGAGGTGCTGACCGCGGAGGGTCCATTGATGCCCCGCCGCGCCCTGGAGATCGTCGCGGACATCTGCTCCGCGCTCGAATTCAGCCACCGGCACGGCATCATCCACCGCGACATCAAGCCCGGCAACGTGATGTTGACCCAGACCGGCCAGGTCAAGGTCATGGACTTCGGTATCGCCCGGGCGCTGGCCAGCGGTGCGAGCACGATGACCCAGACGTCGGCGGTGATCGGTACCGCCCAGTACCTGTCGCCCGAGCAGGCTCGCGGTGAGGCGGTCGACGCGCGCAGCGACGTGTACGCGACCGGCTGCGTGATCTACGAGCTGCTGTGCGGGCATCCGCCGTTCGTCGGTGACAATCCGGTCAGCGTGGCCTACCAGCACGTACGGGAAGATCCCCGGGCACCGAGCGAGAGTAACCGGGATGTCACCCCGCCGATCGACGCGATCGTACTGAAGGCGCTGGCGAAGAATCCAGCCAACCGGTACCAGAGTGCCGGCGAGATGCGCGCCGACCTGCTGCGCGCCGCGGCCGGCCGGCCGGTACTGGCCACGCCGGTGATGCGCGACGACGAGCGGACCGCGATGATCGCCGCCCCGCCGGTCACCCGGGGCGGCCCGCCGACCCGGCCGACGGCGCGGGTCGCCCCCCCGCCACGACGCGGCAACACCTGGGTCGCGGTGGCGTTGACGCTGCTCGGCGCGCTGGCCATTGCCGCGCTCGCCATCGGACTGTACGTAGCCAGACCGCACACGTCAGCGGTGCGGGTACCGGAATTGAAGGGGCAGACCGCGGTCCGGGCCCAACAGCTTCTGGAGGCCGCGAAGCTCAAGCCCGAGCCGTCCAACTTCACCAGCCCGGACTGCACCCAGAACACCGTCGACAGTCAGAACCCGGCACCGGGTGCGCAGGTCAACGAGGGTACGACGGTTCAGTACCGGATCTGCGTCGGACCGAGTGACACAACGGTGCCGCAGTTGATCGGGTTGCCCAGGGCCAATGCCGACCAGGCGCTGAAGGACAATCATCTGACCGGTGTCTTCGACGAGGTCGACAGCGACAAGCCGGCCGGCACGGTCGTCGACGCGAATCCGAAGCCCGGGTCGACCGTCAAGCAGAACAGCTCGGTGACGGTGAGCGTCTCCCGGGGCAACCGGAAGACGGTGCCGTCGGTTGTCGGCCGGACCTCCGCCGACGCCCGCGCGGCCCTGGCCGCGGCCGGCTTCACCAAGGTGACCGAGAGGCTACAGGACACCACCGACCCGACGCAGGTCGGTCGGGTCATCAGCCAGGATCCGGACGGAAACACCGTCGCCGACCCGACCAAGACCGCGGTATCGATCTTCATTGGACGGTTGGACACGCCCCCCAAGCCGACCCCGACGACGCCCAGCCCGACCCCGACGCCGACCCCGACGCCCTGACCGGCCGCGTCCGCGGCCGGAAGCGGCGCCCGCGGGCCAAGGTGGGTCATTCGCAGACGGGAGGGGTGCCTCCGCAGGGGGAGGCGGCGTCCTCAGGCGAAGGCGGCGAGCCGGCGGGTCTCGACCTCGGCGGCCAGGTCGGGCGCGAGCTTCCGCGCGCTCTCGAACCCGCAGTCGGCGAGCCAGTTCGCCAGCATCAGGTGGCCGCCCTGGGTGAGCACCGACTCGGGATGGAACTGCACACCCTCGATCGCCAGCTGGCGGTGGCGCATCGCCATCACCACCCCCGACCCGGTACTGGCAGTCACCTCGATCTCGTCGGGCAGCGTCGACTCCACCACGGCGAGCGAGTGGTACCGGGTCGCGGTGAACGGATCCGGCAGGCCGGCCAGTACGCCAGTGCCGGTGTGGTGGACAACCGACGTCTTGCCGTGCAGCAGTTCGGGCGCCCGCTCGACGGTCGCCCCGAACGCGACCCCGAATGCCTGGTGACCCAGGCACACCCCGAACAGCGGCAACGTCCCGGCGTACTCACGGATCAGCGGTACACAGATGCCGGCGCGGTCCGGGGTACCGGGCCCGGGAGAGAGCAGAACCCCGCCCGCGCCGACGGTACCGACCTCCGACAGCGTGATCTCGTCATTGCGTCGGACCACGCAGTCGACGCCGAGTTGACCGAGGTACTGGACGAGGTTGAACACGAACGAGTCGTAGTTGTCGACGACGAGTATGCGCACGGGTCACCTGGAGGCTGTCGGCTCGGGATTGTTGCTGGTCGTAGGGTACGGAATCACATCCGGCGCCGGCAGGCTGGCCGATTCTGACGGCACCACCGAGTCCGCGCCGGTACCGCCGGTGTCGCCCGTCACCTGGCCATCGGTGAACGGCATGTACTGCTCGATGCTGGGAAACACCTGGTACCACAGCAGTGCGGCGACGGCCGCGGTCAATACGAGCGAGCCGATGATCCGGCCGGGTAGGCCGAACGGCAGGCGGCGCCAGATCCACGAGTACACGGCGGTCAGCCTCCCAACACGGCCGGCCGGCCCTGGTCGCGGGTGTGCGTCTCGGCCGGGTCGAGTACGCCGTGGATGATCAGACGCTGGTAGTTGTTGAACTTCGGGTTGCAGGTGGTCAGCGTGATTATCTGCTCGGTCGGCTTCCGGCCCGGCTGGTTGGGTACCGGCGCGACCACCTGGACCGCGTGCGGCGAGACGATCTCGATCTGGCGTGTCCTGTACACGTACCACGTGTCCTTCGTCTCCACGACGA
>JAVHWE010000441.1:0-3696 GCA_032160285.1 Micromonosporaceae bacterium
CCCGGCACCGCTGTTGTCGTGGTGGTACGTGGTCCAGTCCGCCGGGTCGGCACCGGCCGGCGCCGACGGCACCGCGCTGAACGGCACGCCCGACGCCGACGGCTGCGGCGCGGCCGGGTGCGCCGACGTGCCGCACCCGGCGACCACCGACGCGCACGCGACGAACACACCGGCAACCCACGGACGACGCATCCCGCCGCTCCTCCCGTCCACGACCCTGCCCACACCGTAGGCGGGACGCGACCCGACCGCATCCCGGCGGTGCGTCGACGTCCGCGTCGGCGGCGTTCCGCATCGGGCCCGCGTCGCGCGGGCCGCTCGACCGGCGTCGGCGGGTAGCTGCGGAAAAGCGCAATCAATTCGCTCAATAGCCACGTCTGGTTGCCAGTGGGGCATCGACCGCGATGTTGCCCCGACCAAACGGTTGACAGCCGGACGTACCGGCAAGACGCTGACGGCACTGTCGCTCATCGATGTCTCCGGAGGTGACCGCGTGTTACGCACGACTGGTCTTGGGATGGCAGCTCGCACGGGGATCGCAGCGCTGGGCACGGCCCTGGCCCTTCCGCTCGGCGCCGCGCGCGCTGAGGCGGCCACGCCGGTGGCCGCCTCGTCGGTCGTCGCCGACCCGGTGGCGACCGTCAATCCGTTCATCGGCACCACGAATGCCGGCAACACGTATCCCGGTGCGGTCACCCCGTTCGGGATGCTCGCGTGGAGCCCCCAGACGTCGCGCGGCAACCAGGTCGCCACCCCCGCGCCGGGCGGCTACCAGTACACCGCGACCCGCATCCGCGGCTTCAGCCTGACCCATCTGAGCGGGGTCGGCTGCTCCGGCGCCAACGGCGACATCCCGATCATGCCCCAGGTCGGCGACGTCGCGTCCGCACCGACCGCGGACCTCACCGACGCGGTCTACGCCAGCACCTTCGCGCACACCAACGAGCAGGCCCGCCCCGGGTACTACCAGGTCGGGCTGGACAACGGCGCGGCGGCCGAACTGACGGTCACCCCACGTACCGGCTCGGGCCGGTTCACCTTCCCCGCCGACAAGCCGGCCAACCTGCTGTTCCGGACGTCGCTGTCGGAGAGCGGCAGCACCGACGCGACGGTCCACCTCGACCCGGCCACCCGTACCGTGACCGGCTCGGTGACCGCCGGCAACTTCTGTGGCCCGCAGAGCCCGAACAACCGGGTACCGCTGTACACCCTGCACTTCACCGCGCACCTGGACCAGCCGTTCGCCGCCGTCGGTACCTGGACCGACGACGCGGTGGCGCCCGGCGCGACCGACGCCCGCGGCGGCAGCGGGTTCGCCGCCAACGGCCGGCCGGTCGCCGGCAAGGGCTCCGGCGGGTACGTGAGCTTCGCGCCGGGCACCACGAGCGTGGGCGTCAAGGTGGCCATCTCCTACGTCGACCTGGCCGGCGCCGAGGCGAACCTCGCCGCGGAGAACCCGCCGACCCGCGGGTTCGACGCGGTCGCCGCCGCCGCCCGGCAGGCCTGGCACCGCCGGCTGTCGGCGATCGGTATCGGTGGCGGCACACCCGACCAGCGGACCATCTTCTACACCGCGCTATACCACGCCCTGCTCGAACCGACCCTGACCAGCGACGTGGACGGCCGGTACGCCGGGCCGGACGGCCTGGCGCATCGCCTTGCCCGCGGCCAGCACGCCCAGTTCGGCACGTTCTCCGGCTGGGACGTGTACCGCGCGCAGGTGCAGCTACTCACCATGCTCGACCGCCGGATGGCCAGCGACTTCGCGCAGTCGCTGTTCAACTACGCCACCCAGCGCGGCGGCGAGTGGGACCGCTGGCTGCTCGAGCACGGCAAGACCAGCGTGATGTCCGGCGACCCGTCGGCGGCGGCGATCGCCGCCATGTACGCGTTCGGCGCCCATGACTTCGACGTCCGCGGCGCGTTCCGGTCGCTGATCACCGCGGCGACGGTACCGACCGCCAACGACTCCAATGACGCCGGCTGCCAGGTGGAGTGCGTCGGCCAGCGCCCGTCGCTGGACCGGTACATGTCGCTGGGGTACGTGCCCGCCGACAACTGCCACTGCTGGGGCGGGGCCGCCGAGACGCTGGAGGACTCGGCCGCCGACTTCGGCCTGTCCGAACTGGCCGGTGCCCTCGGCGACACGGCCACCCGGGACGCGTTCCGGATCCGCTCGGAGAACTGGCGGCACGTGTTCGACCCGGCCGCCGTGGCCGACCCCGGACTGGCCCACAACATCCGGGAACGGATCACCGCGGTGACCGCCAGCGCGGAGAACGCCCCCGGCGAGAGCGCGAAGATGGCCTTCGACGGCGACAAGGGCACCAAGTGGCTGGCGTTCGCGACCACCGGCTTCGTGCAGGCCCAGCTCGCCCAGCCGATCGCGGTCACCGGATACGCGTTGACCGCGGCCAACGACACCCCCGAACGCGACCCGCGGGACTGGATGCTGCAGGGCTCAACCGACGGCACCACCTGGACCACGGTCGACAGCCGGGCCGGGGAGACGTTCGGCGCCCGCGGTGAGACGAAGATGTACACCGTGGCCGCGCCGCAGCCGTTCACCTTCTACCGGCTGACCGTCACCGCCAACGCCGGCGCGCCGATCGTGCAGGTCGCCGAGGTGGAGCTGGCGAACCCGGACGTGCCCACCCCGGTACCGGCGGACGGTACGTTCGCCGGCTGGATGCGCGACCGGTTCGCCGACGGCCACTGGGCACCCGGCTTCAGCCCGTCCACCGGTACCGGCTTCGTCGAGGGCAGCAGCGCCCAGTACACCTGGATGGTCTACTCCGACGTGGTGGGGCTCGCCGCGCAGATGGGCGGCACCGACGTCGCCCGCCAGCGGCTGGACGCGTTCTTCCGCAACCCCGACGGCAGCTTCGACCTCAGCGCGACGCTGGACACCCGGTTCGACGCCACGAACGAACCGGACATCCAGACCCCGTACATCTACAACTACCTGGGTGCGGCGTCGCGGACCCAGGAGACGGTCCGAGCTGTGATCAACGGCCGGTGGAGCAACGGTACCGGCGGCATCCCCGGCAACGACGACGCCGGCACCATGTCCGCCTGGTACGTGTTCTCCGCGCTCGGCCTGTACCCGACCGTCCCGACCCGGGCCGAGCTCGCGCTGACCAGTCCGCTGTTCCCGCACGCAGTGGTACACCTCAGCAGCGGCGCAAACCTCGTCATCGACGCTCCGGGGGCGGCAGCCGACCAGCTGTACGTGCACGGGCTACGGGTGAACGGGCACGCCACCACCAAGGCGTGGCTGCCGGCGTCAGCGGTACGCGCCGGCGCGCACCTGGTGTACGCGCTCGCCGCCACCCCGGACGCGGTCTGGGGCAGCGGGCCGGGCGATCTGCCGCCGCAGCTCACCACGGCGCAGACGGTCAGCGCGGCAGCGGTCCGAACCCGGGCCGGCGCCCGGTTCACCGGTACCGTGGCGACCGTGACCGACCCGGACACCCCGGCCGCGGCGCTGACCGCGACCATCTCGTGGGGTGACGGAACCACCTCGAGGGCGTCGGTCGGCGACGGGTACGTGGTCACCGCCGACCACACGTACCGCCGCCCCGGCCGGGACCAGACCACGGTGACGGTGAGCGATCCCGGCGGCGTGACCGTGGTCCACGCGAAGGGGACGGCGAACGTCACCCGCTGACCAGCCGCCTCGCAGTCGGGTGGCCG
>JAVHWE010000480.1:0-3530 GCA_032160285.1 Micromonosporaceae bacterium
CCCTGAGATAACAATCGGTCACCAAGGTGGCACGGAGCGTATCGGTAGGGTGCTAAACAGGAGCGCAGCCGCCCCTGCTCACCTGCTCCGACCGGGCCCGAGCGCCCGGCGGCCGCACGCTCGCCGGCGGCGACACGTCCGCTCCGCCCTCGCCCGCCCGCTGCCGCCCGCACGCGGGTGGGCCGGCGGGTGCGCGGGGGCTACATGGAGGTGTGGTGGTAGGCGGGGGGCAGGGGGGTCGCCTGACGGCCGGATTCGATCCGCGAGGCGAGCAGGGCCTGCTGGCGGTTCGTGCTGATGGCCAGGACGACGGATTGGGCCGCGGCGAGCTGACGGGCGAGGATGGCGTCGGCGCGGGGCGCCAGCTCCAGCGGGAGCGGTCCGAGCCCCTCCGGGGGCGTCCACGGGTCGTACGCGGGCGTGTCGCGTGCCCGGTGGTCATCTTCGAGCAGCGCTTCGACCTGCGCGACCTCGGCCTCCACCGCGTCGAGCGCGTGGATCCACGCGGTGCGCCAGTCGTCGGTCACGACGAGGCCGAATCCGGACCGGACGCCAACCGACGCGCCGGACAGCATCGTCCGACCGGCCCGCACATCGGGCTCAGCCAGCCTGGGCGGCGGTGACCCCAGCGTACTGGGTGGCGCCGAGCGCCTCCCGCCAGCTGTCGCGCAGCGGCTCGTTCAGCCCGCGGCAGGTGACCACCCGCTCCGGGTCACGTTGGACGTTCGCCTTGATCAGTTCGACCAGCACGAATCCGTACAGCTGGGCCAGGCCGGGGGCGCCGGCCCAGGCCGCGAGGTCCAGCGTGGTGGTGAGCTCGACGACGATGTCCTGGGCGTGCAGCAGCCGTTCGGAGGAGGCTTCCCGGTCACCGGCCGCCATCGCCTGCTCGGCGTGTACGAGGTCGACCACAAGCCGGTCGTAGAGCATGACGAGCAGCTGACCGGGGGACGCGGTGGCGACCGCTTCGGCCAGGTAGCGGGCGCGTAGGGCCGGATTCGTCATCGGACTCCTCAACCGTTGGAGTTGTTCTGAAGACCGGCGATCTGACCGGAAAGCCAGCTGGACTGGTTCTTCATCTTGCCGAGCGCACTCTCCAGATTGGAGTACTGCCGCTGCAACGACGCCTGCTTGTCGGCCAGCCGGGTGTCCCAGTCCGTGATCTTGTGATTGAGGGCGCTGACCCGGTCGTTGTGGCTCTGGATGGCGGTGGTCAGGCTGCCGGTGGTGAAGTCGGTCGCCTTCTTGGCCACCGCCTGCAGCGTGGTCGCCAGGCCGTCGGACACCGCACCCTGTACCGCGGTGGGGTTCGCGTCGTACGCGGCGAGGAAGGCCGCGCGGTCGAACTTGATTTTTCCGCTGCTGTCGAGCTGGATTCCCACCTGCTTGAAGCTGCCGTAGTCGGCCTGACCGCTACTGATGCCCGACAGCAGGTGGCTCTGAAGCTGGCGCACGGCGTAGTCGCCGCTCAACGCCGAGGCCTTGCCGCCGGCGGCGTACGCGGTCAGCGTGCTGATCTGGGACAGGGCGCCGTTCGCCGCGTCGATCATGGTTTGCATCTTGTCCGCGATCGAGCCGCTGTCGGAGACGACGGTGAGGCTCACGCCGTCCTGCTTCGCGCTGGCCGTGAAGGTGACGTTGGGGATGACACCGGTGAAGGTGTTCGTGGCGCTCGCCACCGTGTAGCCGCCGGCGGCGGGGTCGCCGACGGCGATCTGGGCGTCCACGCCCTGGGTCACGATCGAGGCGCCGACGGTCAGTCCGGTGACGTTGAATGCGGCGGCGGTGCCGCTCTTGGCCGCCGTCATCTGGAGCACCGTGCCCTGGTCGGTCTGCACCACGCTGGCGCGTACGCCCAGGCCGGCGGCGTTGATCGCGTCGGCAACACCCTGCGGGGTGTCGTCGTCGACGTCGACGTGGACCGGCAGCTCACCGCCGACGGTGAGATCCAGCCCGTGGCCGGCGGTGACACCGGTCGGGGGTACCAGAGCGGTCATGACATGGGTGGCGGCGAGTCGCTTGACGTCGAATGTGGACGTTCCGGCGATCGCGCCGGCGGTCGCCGTCGCGGTGATGCCGGTCGACGAGGATGACACCTTGGCTGACTGCCAGGCGCTGGCCGACGTGAGCGCCTCGGCCGCGGTCTTGAGGGCGGCCATCTTGGTGTTCACCGACTGGTACGCGGTGACCACTCCGCCTTCCTTGGCGACCTGGTCCTTCATGTTGGTCTGCGGCCGCGCCTCGAGCTGCATCAGTTGCGAGATGATCGACGACGTCTGTAGCCCGCTGACGAGGCCGTCGACCGTGGTGATGCTGGTCATCGGACCTCCCTTCCTCGATGGCCGCCGCTGGCGGGTAGTGAAAACGCGGTCCGGAGGGGGTGCCCTCCGGACCGCTATCCAGTTGTATTCCGGTTATTGGATGGTGGAATTGAGTTGTCGGAGCCGTCAGCCGAGCAGCTTCAGGACACCCTGGGGCGCCTGGTTGGCCTGGGCGAGCATCGCGGTACCGGCCTGCTGGAGAATCTGCGACTTGGTGAAGTTCGTCATCTCGGCAGCCATGTCGGTGTCGGTGATGGCCGACTTCGACGCGGTCAGGTTCTCAACCGATACGTTGATGTTGGTGATGGTGTGCTCGAACCGGTTCTGGTAGGCACCGAGCGTCGCCCGCACCGTCGACATGTTGGAGATCGCGGTGTCGAGCTGGTCGATCGCCGCTGACGCGCCGGTCGTGAGGTCCAGCGTCGCGGTGCCCAGGCCGGTCGAGTCGAAGGCCGTGATGGCCGTGCCGCCGGTACCGGCGGTGAGGCCGCTGAGCGCGCCGGACGAGGTCAGGTTGACCGCGATGGTGGAGCCCGTGCCGGTGCCCGAGTCGACCTGGAAGGTGCCGTTGTAGCTGCCACCCAGGATCGCCTGGCTGCCGAACTTCGTGGTCTGCGAGATCCGGTCGAGCTCCGAGTTCAGCTGCACGTATTCGGTCTGTGCCGCCGCCGTCGCACCGGTGTCCTGCGAACCGGTGTTGGACGCCTGCACCGCGAGGTCACGCATGCGCTGCAGGATGGCCTCAGACTCGCTCAGGGCACCGTCGGCCGTCTGTACGACGTTGACGCCGTCCTGGGCGTTACGCGCCGCCACCTTCAGGCCACCGATCTGGGACTGCAGGCCCTGGCTGATCGACAGACCGGCGGCGTCATCGGCCGCGCGGTTGATGCGCAGACCCGAGGAGAGCTTCTCCAGGGAGCTGGACATCGCCTTGTCGTTCACCGACAGATTGCGGTACGCGTTCATGGCGGCAATATTTGAGTTAATGCGAAGACTCATTGATCTTCCTCCTTGAGCTGAGCCCTTGTCGGTCCATCCGTGGCCGATCTGGTGGTCTTATCGACGGTGTTCTCCGGGACCTGAGTTTTCGTTGGGTTTTCTTCGGGGTGCGGGTTTCGTCGGCGGATCGGCCGCACGTATTCAGTTCTTATTCATGATGGGCGTGGCGAAGTGGTTGGTTTTGGCGAGGCGGGTGTGGAGGTTGCCTTG
>JAVHWE010000499.1:0-12936 GCA_032160285.1 Micromonosporaceae bacterium
CTGACCACGCCTTCGGACGGTGACATCGATACGGACAAGATCCCTTGGGTTCGGCCTCTGGTTTTCCCGGCCGCGGTGAGGGACAGTGAAAATCCAGGCACGAGGAGTCGGCGTGGGGACACTGAGCGGTGGCAACGGCGGCGGATGGCCCCCGGACGGGCTGCCCGATCTGCCGCCGGAGTGGGGCACGATCGTCATCCCCGATGACGCCGCGGAGCTGGCCCGCGAGGCCACCCGGGTACGGCGTGAGCTGCGCAGACAGCGGCGCGGGAACACCTGGCGCCGCCGCCTGCACCTGCCGCCCGCCGCGCCCCGCGACTCCGACCGGGACGGCCCGGCGCTCGGGGTGCCGCTGCTGGTGATCTCCATCGCCATCATCGCGACGCTCACCAGCCTGTTCGCGGTCGC
The DNA here is from genome assembly GCA_032160285.1 of Micromonosporaceae bacterium. Classification (GTDB taxonomy): domain Bacteria; phylum Actinomycetota; class Actinomycetes; order Mycobacteriales; family Micromonosporaceae; genus Planosporangium. Next base: position 409 of record JAVHWE010000499.1, read on the forward strand.
CTGGCCGACGCGTCCGCAGCAACCCGACCTCGTTCCGTCGGCCGTCGCCTCCACGCCGGTCGCCAACGTCCCCGCCACGGGCGCTCCCGGCGCCGGGTCGACGGCCGGCACCGGCCCCCCGTCCGCACCCAGCACCGCCACTGCCGTGCCGAACCTCCCGGCCACGGTCACGTCGGGCGCCGCCGGCCCGCCCGGCTGACCCGAGACCCCCGTTCGGGCGGTGTCAGACCAGCCCCGTTCCGCCGGCGTCAGACCGCGGACAGCAGGGCCGCGTACAGGGTGAGCCCCGGCCCGAAGGCCATCATCACGACATGCCGGGGCGGGACCGGCCGACGGCGCAGCGCGTCCACGATCAACAGTACGGTCGGCGACGAGCAGTTGCCGTGCTCGGCGAGCACCTCGCGGGACGGGGTGATGTGCGCCTCGGCAATCCCCAGGCGGTCCCGGACAACTTCCAGGATCTTCGGCCCGCCCGGGTGTATCGCCCAGCCGTCGACATCGGAGACCGCCATCCCATGCCGGTCGAGCAGCTCCGTGATCAACGAAAGGACGTGTTCGGCGAGCACGTCCGGTACCCGCGGCGACAGGCCCATCCGAAAGCCGAGGTCGGTCACGTCCCAGGTCATGTGGTCGGCGGTGGCCGTATCGGTGACCGCGGTGACCTCGGTGACCGCGTACCCGCCGAGCCACCCACCCGGCGCACCGGGGGCCGCCGTCGACGGCGGCCCGCCGCCCGGACGGATCACGGCGGCGGCGGCCGCGTCCGAGAACAGGGCGTGCGCGATGATCTGCTGCGGGTCCCGGGTGGGCGGCTGCAGGTGCAGCGACGTCAACTCCAGGCACAGCAGCAGTGCCGGCCGCCCGCTGACAGCCACGAAATCGGTCACCGCGCCCAGCCCGGGCATGGCCGCGTAGCAGCCCATATGACCGATGCACAGCCGCTGGGTACGGGGCGACATGCCGAGGTCACGGGCGAGCAGGATGTCCACGCCGGGCGTGACGTACCCGGTACACGAACAGACGGCGAACAGGCCCAGCTCCGCCGGGTCGACGGCGGCCGCGTGCAGCGCCTCGGACACCGCCTCCTTGCCCAGCGGCAGCGCCTCCACCAGGTACCGGTCCATCCGCGTCTTGGTCGACCAGTTCGACACGTCCTCCAGCAGCGGGTTGACCACACAGTGCCGGGTGACGACGCCGGCGTTGGCGAACACCCGTCGGGCCAGCGCACGCTGTACCCCGGCATAGTGGTCGTCGAAGAAGTCCCGCCAGATGTCGTCCTGGCGCAGCGTCGACGGGTGGCTGATCCCGATGCTGGCGATGAACGGTCGCGACTGGGTCATCGGGGTCGCCTGCTTTCCGCAACGGTCACCATCGGGGAGTCGTGCCGTCCGCATCGGGATCCCCACCGAGAGCCGCCACACCGAGCCAGTCGGCGCACACGTCAGACGTGGCCGGCTGCAGCGAACCGCACCGGGCATCCCGGTACAGGCGTTCGAGCGGGTGGCCGCGCCTGGTGGCAGAGGTACCGGCGGCCTCCAGCATGCTCGCCGCCACCTCGGCCGCGGTCGTACCGGCGAGCAACTTCGCCCGCCACACCCAGCGGTTGGTGGCCGGTTCGCCGGGGGCGGAGTCGACCCGCCGGGCCGCCTCCTCAACGGTCAGGCGGGCGGCCGCGACCGCGGCGTCCGCGCGACCGATCCGGGACCGGACCGCCGGTAGGTGGCTCAGGTTGCGCTCGTTGAGGTGCGCCACCGCGGCGTCGACGGCGGCCTGCGCGACCCCCACGTACACCGCGGCGTAGCTGGCGACCATCCAGTGTGGCATCAGCTGCGCCACCAGCAGGGCCAGCCCCTCGACGCCGCCGAGCAGGGCATCCGCTCCGACGATCACGTCGAGGTGGACGTCGTTGGAGCAGGTGGCCCGCATGCCGAGCGCGTCCCAGGTGGGCTCGACGGTGATCCCGTCCGCGTCGGCCGGCACCAGGAACTGCGATACCAGCGACGGATCGGCCGCACTGCGCGCCGCCACCAGGTACGCGTCGGCGTGGCCGGACCCGGAGACGAACGTCTTGGCGCCCTTGAGGTGGAACCCGCCGTCCACCGCGCTGTACCCGGTCGACAGCTGCGACAGTCGCGACCCGACGCCGCGCTCGCTCATCGCGACGGCGTACCAGGCGCCCTCGGCGGCCGCCGACAGGACCCGGTCGCGGGCGGTCAGGAAGCTCTCCGGTACGCCCATCGCGTCGATCAGCGAATCCGGGATGCCGGCCAGCGCACCTGTCACCGAGGCATGCATGTTGAACACCAGCGCCGTCGCACCGTTGCCCCGGGCCAGTTCCTGGGCGACGGCCGTGTACTCGGCGAAGCCGGCCCCCCCACCGCCCAGCCGGGTCGGCACCATCAGCCCGAACAGCCCCGCGTCACGCAGGTCGGTGAAGTCGTCGACCGGGAAGACGCCGTCCCGGTCGTACCGCGCGGCCCGCGAAGCGAAGCGCCCGACCAGCCGACCCGCGGTCGCCAGCGTGTCGCTCACCGCGTTCGGACCTCCTTCGTCCCGGTCGCCTGATAGAGCACCGCGGTCGACCGGGTGGCGACCATCGGCACCTCGCCCCGACGGGTCACCAGCCAGCGCAGCAGTCCACGCAGCTGCGGCCGGAACCCCCGGGTTCGCAGCGCCACACCGTGGCGGGCACATTCGGCGACCAGCTCCGCGGGGTCGACGAAGAGGGCCGGATCGTGGATGCCCGGCGGCGCGCCGCCCGGTACCCTTTCGGCCACCGTGATGGCGAGGAACCGGCTCAGCACGGTCGCGGCGATGGTGTCGATGACCAGTACCCCGCCCGGTCGCAGGATCCGCGCGGCCTCGGCGACCACGACCCGGAAGTCCGGTACGTGCTCGAGCAGTTCGCCGGCGCTGACCACGTCGGCGCAGCCGGCGGCCAGCGGCAGCCGCCCGGCATCGGCCAGCACCACCGCCACCCCGCCCCGGTCGCGCGCCTGCGCCAGGGCGGACGCGACCACATCGACGCCGACGTGGCGGTACCCCTTGCCGGCCAGGTGCGGCGCGAGCAGCCCGCCGCCGCAGCCGAGGTCGACCAGGACGGCCCCGGTCCGGCCGGCGGGCGGGACCAGCCGGGCCCGGGCCCGCGCGATCCAGCTCAACATGGCGAACGCGCCCTGCGGACGCCACCACTCACCGGCCAGGTCGTCGTACTGCCGGACGTCGTTTCGGGGCCGGGTTGACGTCCGCATGAACGAAGCCTGACACGAAACGGGTGGCCGGGCCACACTGGCCGGATGCGTACCGCCCTGGGCCTGTTGAGATCCTGCCACCCCGAACCCACGGTGGCGGTCACCGTCGTCGCCACCCTGCTGGCCGTCGCCACCGGGCGCGGTGGCGTCGGCGTGTTGGCGGTGGCTGCCGCCGTGCTCGCCAGCCAACTCGCCGTCGGGTGGAGCAACGACGCCGTCGACGCCGGTCGCGACGCCGTGGTGGGGCGCGCGGACAAGCCCATCGCCGCCGGGGCGGTCTCCCGCCGTACCGTCGTTTTCGCGGCCGTGGCGGCCGCCGTGGCGACGCCGCCGCTGGCGCTGCTGTCCGGCCCGGCCGCCGGAGTTCTGCTCACCATCGGCCTGATCTCGGGGCTGCTCTACAACTGGCCGCTGAAGTTCACCGCCGCCTCCGTCGCGCCGTACCTGGTCTCGTTCGCCGCGCTGCCCGCCTTCGTGCTGGCCGGCGTGGGCCGCTCGACGTGGTGGCTGATCGCCGCCGGATCGTTGCTCGGCGCGGGCGCGCACTTCGCCAACGCGCTGCCCGACCTCGCCGACGACACCCGCACGGGGGTACGCGGACTGCCGCACCGCATCGGGGCCCGGCCCAGCGCGGTGGCGGCCGCGGTGCTGCTGTTCGCGGCCACCGCCCTGCTGACCCTCGGGCCACCCGGGCCACCGTCGTGGATCGGCGTCGTGGCCGCCGCCGGCGCCGCGGTGGTCCTTGCCGTCGGTGGGTACGCGGCCAGCCGGCACACCGGTTCGCGGGCCGTCTTCCGGTCGGTCCTGGTCGTGGCCGTACTGGACGTGGTGCTTCTGCTCTCGTCCGGCCTGCGAGCGTAAAGCCGCTACCGGCCGTGGCCAGGTCTCGGGGGCCACTAGGCTGTAGCGCGGCTTGAGTTCGGGTCATCGTCGAGGAGGACCACGTGCCGCGCTCGATCACCGGTACCTCGTTGGGGCGCAGTCCGCTGCGGTTTGCCGCCCCGCTCGCCGCCGCGGTCGCGGCGGCGCTGCTGTCCGGCTGCGGCGCGGGGCAGATCAGTCAGACCGACACCATGGTCCCGGCGGTCCCGGGTGCCAATGTCGACTCACCGAGCGGCCTGGTGTCGATCCGCAACGCCACGATCAGCTACAACCCGACGGAGTACCCGACCGGCAGCTCTGCCCCGCTGGTGATCTACATCGTCAACAACAGCCTCAACAAGGCCGTCGCGCTGCGCGGAGTAACCGCGACCGACAAGCCCGGCGGCCTCGCCCTCGGTACCGTGCTGGTCGCCGGCGGCGCCGCCGACGTCGAAATCATCCCGGGTCCCAGCGCGTCGGCCATGCCGACCGGGTCGCCCTCCGCCGACGCACCGGCGTCCCCGTCGGCTACCGCGGCTCCGTCGGAGACCGCTGCGCCGTCGGCCGCTGGATCGCCGTCGGCTTCGGCACCGACCGCGCGCGGCCCGGGGACGGGCGGTGCCGCGCTCAACGTGGTGATCCCGCCCAACCGCCTTGTCCGGCTGGCCCCGACCTTCGGCGCCTATTTGGTGATCGCCGGGCTCCGGGCGCCGGTGGGGCCGGATTCGTCGGTATACCTGACCTTCAACGTGGTGGGCGACGAACCGTTCGGTACCACGGTGTCGTTCGGTGAGCCGACGATGGGACTGCCGCGCCTGGCGCCGAGCGGCACGCCGGCAGCCGGATGACATTTTCGTCGCAGGGGTTCGTTATGTTGCCGGCGTGACCGAACGCGCCGCAGCACCGTCCCGGCTGTCCCCGGCCAAGGCGGCCGGAAACGCCGGCCCGCGCGCCGCCTACGAGTGCGACGCGTGCGGGCACCGGCCGCCGAAGTGGGTGGGCCGCTGCCCCGGGTGCGCCGAGTGGGGATCGATCATCGAATCCGCGGGGACGACCGCACCGGCCGCGCTGCGGGCGGTCACCGCCCGGACCCCGCCACAGCCGGCCCGGCCGATCGCCACCATCAGCGCCGCACCGGCGCGGGTTCGCCCCACCAACGTGGGGGAGTTCGACCGCGTGCTCGGCGGTGGTCTGGTGCCGGGTGCGGTGGTGCTGCTCGCCGGCGAGCCGGGCGTGGGCAAGTCGACGCTGCTGCTCGACGTGGCGCAGCAGTGGGCGGCCAGCGGCGAGACCCCGGCGCTCGTGATCAGCGGCGAGGAGTCCGTCAGCCAGGTCCGGCTGCGCGCGGAGCGGATCGGTGCCCTGCACGAGCGGCTCTTCCTGGCCGCGGAGACCGACCTCGGCGCGGTCCTCGGCCACCTCGACGCGGTCAAACCGGGCCTGCTGGTGCTCGACTCGGTGCAGACCATCTCGTCGGCGGGCTCCGACGGGGTGCCCGGCGGCGTCACCCAGCTGCGTGGGGTGACGGCCGCGCTGGTCGCGGTCGCGAAGGAGCGCGGCCTGGCTATCGTGCTCGTCGGCCATGTCACCAAGGACGGCGCGGTCGCCGGGCCCCGGGTGTTGGAACACCTGGTCGACGTCGTGCTCAACTTCGAGGGCGACAAGCACTCGTCGCTGCGCCTGGTGCGCGGGCTGAAGAACCGGTTCGGGGCGGCCGACGAGGTGGGCTGCTTCGAGATGCACGAGGGCGGTATCACCAGCCTGCCGGACCCGTCCGGGCTGTTCCTCACCCGGTACGCCGACGCGGTGCCGGGCACCTGCGTGACGGTGGCGATGGAGGGGCGCCGGGCCCTGGTCACCGAGGTGCAGGCGCTGATCGGCGCGCCGGTCGCCGGCTCGCCCCGGCGTACCGTCAGCGGCCTGGACGGCGCCCGGCTGGCCATGGTGCTCGCCGTCCTGCAGCGACGATGCAAGGTGCAGCTGCACGACCGGGAGGTGTTCTCCGCCACCGTCGGCGGGGTCAGGATCGTCGAACCCGCCGCCGATCTGGGCATCGCCCTTGCCGTCGCATCCGCCGCCCACGACCTGCCGCTCGCTCCCGACCTGGTGGCGGTGGGTGAGGTCGGGTTGACCGGCGAGATCCGTCGGGTCGGCGCGGTCGGACGTCGGCTGAGCGAAGCCGCCCGGCTCGGATTCCGGTTCGCGCTGGTGCCGTTGGGGTGCGGTCCGGCCGCGACCGGGTCCGCCCCGGCCGGTATGCGCGTGCTCGAGGTGGCCGACGTGCGGGCCGCCCTGCACTTCGCCGTCCAGGCCGGCTGAGCCCCCGCCGGGCCGTCCGGCGGCCCACGCGCTGCCGGACGACGGTCCTCGCGCTGCCGGCCGACGGCCCTCGAGTCGGCGGCCGGTGGCCGTCACGCTGGCCTTTCGGACCTACCGCAACGGCACCGACGTGGCGACGATCCGTAGACTGTGCCGGTGCAGATAGATCGCGATGACCCGCTGCGCGCCACCCTGGCGCTCATGGCGCCGGGCACCGCGCTCCGCGATGGGCTCGAACGGATCCTGCGTGGACGGACCGGCGCCCTCATCGTGCTGGGTAACGACCGGGTCGTCGACACCCTCTGTACCGGTGGGTTCCCCCTCGACGTCGAGTTCTCCGCGACCCGGCTCCGGGAGCTGTGCAAGATGGACGGCGCCGTCGTCCTGTCCAGCGACGGTACTCGGATCGTGCGCGCGGCCGTGCACCTGATGCCCGACCCGGCTATCCCGTCCGAGGAGTCCGGTACCCGCCACCGCACCGCCGAGCGGGTAGCCAAGCAGACCGGCTTCCCGGTCATCTCCGTGAGCCAATCGATGCGGATCATCGGGCTGTACGTCAACGGCCAGCGCCACGTACTCGACGACTCGGCCGCCATCCTGTCCAAGGCCAACCAGGCGCTGGCCACGCTGGAGCGGTACAAGCAGCGCCTGGACGAGGTGAGCGGCACCCTGTCGGCGTTGGAGATCGAGGACCTGGTGACCGTCCGCGACGCTGTCGCCGTGGTGCAGCGACTGGAGATGGTCCGCCGGATCGCCGACGAGATCGCCGCGTACGTGGTGGAGCTGGGCACCGACGGTCGGCTGCTGGCGCTCCAGCTCGAAGAGCTGATGGCGGGGGTCGAGGCCGACCGGACCCTCGTCATCCGCGATTACCTGCCCGCGGGCCGCAAGCCGCGCAGCCCCGATGACGCGCTCGACGAACTCGACGCGCTCACCGCCACCGACATGATCGACCTGGTCGCGGTGGCCAAGGCGCTCGGCTACCCCGGCGCCAGCGACGCCCTCGAAGCGGCCGTGTCGCCCCGGGGGTTCCGCCTGCTGGCGAAGGTGCCCCGCCTACCCGGCCTGGTCATCGACCGGCTGGTGGACCATTTCAGCAGCCTGCAGCGCCTACTCGGGGCCACGGTCGAGGACCTGCAGGCGGTCGACGGGGTGGGCGACGCCCGCGCCCGCAGCGTCCGCGAAGGACTGTCCCGGCTGGCCGAGGCGTCGATCCTGGAGCGGTACGTCTAACGGCCGGCTACGTACGGGTGACCAGGGTCGGCTCGCTCAGCTTTGTCGCGAGTCGCCCCACAAGCTGGTAGCCGCCGGCCGCCACGAACGGCTGGTCCGCGCACCCAGCCTGGTTGGTCCGTCCGCTCCACGTCACGTAGAACTCGGCCACGTCGCCCGGCCGGAACATCCGAACATCGGTACCGTGCGCCGGGTCGCACGAGTCCGACGACCACACCTTCTGCTTGGCCGTGTCCTGCAGATACAACTCCTGCGGGTCGGCGCCGACGTCTCGGGTACAGGACCGGGCGGCGATGTTTTTGATCCGGAGAGTGAACTTGACCAGCGCCGCGCGCGCCGCGGACGCCGGGTCGGCCGCCGCGGTTACCGTCATCTCGGCGTCGGTACAGGGGCCGGTCCCCGCCGTCGTACCGGCCGGGTCGGCCGACCCGGCCGGGTCCGGCGTCCCGTCGGTGCCCGGGTCGGCGTCGATCGGCGGATCCGCGTCCGGACCGGCGACGCCGGCCGACGGTGAAACCGGTGACATCGACGCCGGACGGGAAGCCGACGGCGAGGATCCGATGCTCGGCGACAGCACCCGTTTGCGGCCCGAGGCGTCGGAAACGTTGGCGCACGAATAGACCACGATCAGCAGCAGCACGAGCAGTGCGCCGACGATGACGACCCGGCGTCGCCAATAGACGGCCGGGGGCAACGGACCAACGATCAGCCTCATGATGGGCACACGGTAACGGTGGCGACCGGCATCCCGGCGGCGGCACGCCGCCTAGCGGTACACCTTTCGGGGGTATATCGCGTGCGCCCCCGCGACCCGATCGAGGAACAGCAGGCCAGCGCAGTGGTCTATCTCATGTTGGAGTGCACGGGCCTCGAAGGCATCGGTGGTGATCTCGATCTCACCCGCGCCGGGCACCGCACCGCCGACGACCAGCCGGCCGGCCCGTTTCACGTCACCGGTGAGGTCCGGTACCGACATGCAGCCCTCACGACCACGCTGCCACTGGGTCGCCTCGACGATACGGGCGTTGCAGATCACGAAGGCGCCATGCGTGGTCCGCGCCTTCGGGTGCCCGGTCACATCGACCGCGAAGACCTGCGCGGAGACTCCCACCTGCGGCGCGGCGAGCCCGACGCAGCCCGGCGAGACGAGCATGGTGGCCACCAGATCGGCGGCCAGCCGAACCGTCTCCGGGTCGAGCGGGTCCACCTCCCGCCCCGGCGCGGCGAGCACCTGATCCGGCGCGCACACCACCGACCGCACCGTACCGGTCACGCCGAGGTCCTCGACGGACCAGCCGGCGATCACAGCAGGTCCGGCTCGACAGGCCGCAGCCCGACCTCGACGCCGAGCGCCCGGGCCACCGATTCCAGACGGCGCACCACGGGCGCCACGTCGGTACCCGCCGGCAGATCGACCTCGGCCACCAGCACGTACAGCTCGCCGGACAGCCGGGTCGTCAGGTCGGTGACGTTACCGCCGCATTCGGCGAGCGCGCGTGCCACCGACGCGACGATGCCGGGCCGGTCGGCCCCGTGAACCGACAGCACATAGTGCGCGCCGGGCACGTCCGGCTCCGCCTCGGCGTCGACGGTACTCACCGTGGCCAGCAATGACCCGTCCCTGGTCAGCGTGGCGAGAGCCGCCTCGACGTCGGCGATTTTCGGTCCGGTACCGGCGTAGATCAGCGTCATCGCGAAGTGACCTCGCAGCCGGGTCATCGTCGAGTCGGTCAGGTTCAGGCCGAGCCCGGAGAGGACCTCGGCGACGTCAGCGATGATGCCGGGCCGGTCATGCCCGAGAACGGTGACCGCAAGCTCGTCCACCCCTCGCATCATGCTGCATGGCCCCGTTTCGTGGCACGATGACGCGCGATGCGCCCCTCAGTTCCCGCCCCGCCGTCTGCTGCCCCGCCGCCCGCTGCCCCGCCGTCCGCCGACGACGACGGTGTCTGCCGGTCGACCGACGGTGTTCTGGCGTCGGTGGCGGCCGACTGGTATGCCGGGAATGCGCGGGACCTACCCTGGCGCGCGGCCGGCGTGACGCCCTGGGGTGTCCTGGTCAGCGAAATCATGCTCCAACAGACTCCGGTCGCGCGGGTACTGCCGGCGTGGCGGGACTGGATGGCGCGCTGGCCGACGCCGGCCGCCCTGGCGGCCGACCCGCCGGGTGAGGCGATCCGGGCCTGGGGGCGGCTCGGGTACCCCCGACGCGCCCTGCGCCTGCACGAGTGCGCGGTGGTCATGGCGGCCCGCTTCGGCGGTAGCGTGCCGTCCGACGTGGAGGAGTTGCTGGCGCTGCCGGGAATCGGCGGGTACACCGCGCGGGCGGTCGCCGTCTTCGCGTACCGCCAGCGACACCCGGTCGTCGACACCAACGTACGGCGGGTGGTGGCCCGTGCCCTGACCGGCGCGCCGGCCGCCGGCCCCACCACGACCGCCCGTGACCTGGCTGTGGTGGAGTCGCTGCTGCCTGAAGAGCCCGAGCGGGCGGCGCTGGTATCGGTGGCGTTGATGGAGTTGGGCGCACTGATCTGCGTCGCGCGCAATCCCCGTTGTGGAGACTGCCCCTTGGCCGCGGCGTGTGCGCTGCGCGTCTCGACGACCTTGACCGTCCCGGTCGGTTCATCCGGCCCCGCCGCGCGTGGGCTCTCCCGCCGCACCGGGCAACCCGGCCCCGCCGCGCACCCCGGCCGGACGGCGCCGGCCCGCCGGACGCAGCGGTACGCGGGGACCGACCGGCAGGTACGTGGCCTGCTGCTCGCGGTTCTCCGCGACTCGACCGAACCGGTACCACGGGTCCGGCTGGACGCGGTGTGGCCGGCCGCGGAACAGCGTCGCCGCGCCCTCGCCGGCCTGGTAGCCGACGGGCTCGTACACGATCTTGGTCACGACCGGTTCGCACTCCCCGGCTGACCCACCCGCCGTCCTGACTTACTCACCACCCGACGAGCGAAGCGGGCGACCGCCGGTGTGGCGATCGCCCGCTTCTCGTTGCGCTACGCGGTCCGGACGGTTCAGTCGTCGGTCGCTGCCGCGCCCGCGCCGGCTTCGGCTCCGCCCAGGTCGGCCGGGACCGCATCGGGCACCAACGCCGGCTTGTCCGCACCGCTGAACACCAACGTGGCGTTCTCGATGTCCATCGGGTCACCCTCGCACTCCACCACGATGATCTGGCCGGGTCGCAACTCGTTGAACAGGATCCGCTCCGACAGCGAGTCCTCGATCTCGCGCTGGATGGTCCGGCGTAGCGGCCGCGCACCCAGCACCGGGTCGTAACCCTTCTTGGCCAGGAACCGCTTGGCGTTGTCGGTCAACTCCAGGCCCATGTCCTTGTTGCGGAGCTGGGTCTCGATCCGGGCGATCATCAGATCGACGATGTTGAGGATCTCCGGCTCGGTGAGCTGGTGGAACACGATCGTGTCGTCGATGCGGTTGAGGAACTCCGGGCGGAAGTGCTGCTTGAGCTCGTCGTTGACCTTGAGCTTCATCCGCTCGTAGTTGCTCTCGGTGTCCTCGCTGGTCTGGAAGCCCATCGAGACGGCCTTGGCGACGTCGCGCGTACCGAGGTTCGTGGTCAGGATGATCACCGTGTTCTTGAAGTCCACGATGCGCCCCTGACCGTCGGTGAGCCGACCGTCCTCAAGGATCTGCAGGAGCGTGTTGAACACGTCCGGGTGGGCCTTCTCGATCTCGTCGAAGAGGACCACCGAGAACGGCCGCCGACGCACCTTCTCGGTGAGTTGCCCACCCTCGTCGTATCCGACGTATCCGGGCGGGGCCCCGACCAGGCGGGACACCGTGTACCGGTCGTGGAACTCGCTCATGTCGAGCTGGATGAGCGCGTCCTCGCTACCGAACAGGAACTCGGCGAGCGCCTTGGACAGTTCGGTCTTACCGACCCCGGACGGGCCGGCGAAGATGAACGAGCCGGACGGGCGCTTCGGATCCTTCAGGCCGGCCCTGGTCCGCCGGATCGCCTTGGACACCGCCTTGACCGAGTCGTCCTGGCCGACGATCCGCTTGTGCAGCTCGTCCTCCATGCGCAGCAGCCGGGACGTCTCCTCTTCGGTCAGCTTGTAGACCGGAATTCCGGTCCAGTTCGCCAGCACCTCCGAGATCTGCTCGTCGTCGACCTCGCTGACGACGTCGAGGTCCCCGGCCTTCCACTCCTTCTCCCGCTGCGCCTTCTGGCCCAGCAGCTGCTTCTCCTTGTCGCGCAGTTGCGCGGCGCGCTCGAAGTCCTGCGCGTCGATCGCGGACTCCTTGTCGCGACGCACCTGGGCGATGCGCTCGTCGAAGTCGCGCAGGTCCGGTGGCGCGGTCATCCGGCGGATGCGCATCCGGGCGCCGGCCTCGTCGATCAGGTCGATCGCCTTGTCCGGCAGGTAGCGGTCGGAGATGTACCGGTCCGCCAGCGTCGCGGCAGCGACCAACGCGGCGTCGGTGATCGACACCCGGTGGTGCGCTTCATACCGATCACGCAGGCCCTTGAGGATCTCGATCGTGTGGGCGAGGGACGGCTCCCCCACCTGGATCGGCTGGAAACGCCGCTCGAGCGCCGCGTCCTTCTCCAGGTGCTTGCGGTACTCGTCGAGCGTGGTGGCGCCGATCGTCTGCAGCTCACCACGGGCCAGCATCGGCTTGAGGATGCTGGCGGCGTCGATCGCGCCCTCCGCGGCGCCCGCCCCGACGAGCGTGTGGATCTCATCGATGAACAGGATGATGTCGCCGCGGGTACGGATCTCCTTGAGGACCTTCTTCAGCCGCTCCTCGAAGTCACCGCGGTAGCGCGAGCCGGCCACGAGCGCGCCGAGGTCAAGCGTGTACAGCTGCTTGTCCTTGAGCGTCTCGGGCACCTCGCCCT
>JAVHWE010000510.1:0-6124 GCA_032160285.1 Micromonosporaceae bacterium
GATAGACCCCGTGCGTCCAGTCGCGGGACTGCAAAACCAGCGGGACCGTGGTCTTGCGGCGGCCACCGAACACGATCGCCGAGATCGGTACCCCGCTGGGGTCGTCGTACTCGTCGGCCAGGATCGGACATTGCCGGATCGGCGTACAGAACCGGGAGTTGGGGTGCGAGGACGGCGCGTCGCCCGCGTCGCGGGGTGTCCAGTCGTGACCGGTCCAGTCGGTCAGGTGGGCCGGCGGCTCACCCATGCCCTCCCACCAGACGTCACCGTCGTCGGTCAACGCGACGTTGGTGAAAATCGAATTACCGCGGTCGAGGGTACGCATGGCGTTGGGGTTGGTCTTCCAGTCGGTACCGGGCGCGACGCCGAACAGCCCGTACTCCGGGTTGAGCGCGTACAGCCGGCCGTCGTGTCCGAAGTGCATCCAGGCGATGTCGTCGCCGAGGGTCTCGACCGTCCAGCCCGGTATCGTCGGCTCCAGCATGGCCAGGTTGGTCTTGCCGCAGGCGCTCGGGAACGCCGCCGCCACGTAATAGATTTTCCGCTGCGGGCTGGTGAGCTTGAGAATCAACATGTGCTCGGCGAGCCAGCCCTCCTCGCGGGCTATGACACTGGCGATCCGCAGCGAGTAGCACTTCTTGCCGAGCAGGGAATTGCCGCCGTAGCCGGAGCCGAAACTCCAGATCTCACGGGTCTGCGGAAAATGCGAGATGTACTTGGTGTCATTGCACGGCCAGGGGACATCATTGTCGCTTGTCGTGGATTCCAACGGCGCGCCCACCGAGTGGAGCGCGCGAACGAAATCGGCATCGTCGGCCATCAGGTCGAGAACCGGGGCGCCCATCCGGGTCATGATCTTCATGCTCGCGACGACGTACGGGCTGTCGGTGATCTCGACGCCGAACATGGGAGTCTCGGCGTCCAACGGGCCCATGCAGAACGGGATGACGAACATGGTCCGACCCCGCATGCAGCCGCGGTAGAGGTCGGTCAGCTCGCGCTTCATCTCGCCGGGGTCGACCCAGTTGTTGGTCGGCCCGGCATCGGCGGGGTCGGTCGAGCAGATGAACGTGCGCTCCTCGACCCGGGCCACGTCGGACGGGTCGGTACGCGCCCAGAACGAGTTCGGCTTGCGGTCGGGATCGAGGCGGACCAGCGTGCCGGCGTCGACAAGGTCGTCGGTGACGCGCCGCCACTCGTCGTCGGATCCGTCGCACCAGACCACCCGGTCCGGCGTCATGAGCTCGGCCGCATCGTGTACCCAGGTCAGCAGCCGGGAGTGGGTGGTCGGGGGCCGGTCGAGTCCGGGGACGGTAACCGGAGCGTTCATCGCGCACTCCTTGCGGTCGACAATGACCTCGTATCGGGTAAACGCCAGCCAGGCCCGGGCGGTGGGGGCCGGGCGATGGTGGATACGGGAAAGGTGACCTCAGCGTAAACCCGCATTCGTGTTTAAGCATCGCGAGCGCTTGTGAAAAGATGCACAAGGATGCGGAAGCCTTCCAGGCACTCGCTCGATATGGCGCGTTAATCGCGGTCTTTAAGCAGTTTCACGCAAAGTTTGGGTGTCATCCGAATTGACGGCCGTCACGCCGTCGACCCGACACGGCCGCGCCGCGCCGTCGCCGTCCGTAGTTGTCCTACGTCGGCACCTCCGCTGATCCACGGACGTGGACGCGGGGCGCTGGGGCGGGTGTCGTACGCTCGCGTGCGTGTCTGGCCCATCCGCGTTGGTCGCGCGGTTCACCCAGCTGTTCCGGGAGCTCGGAAAGTTCGGGGTCGTCGGCGCGGTGAGCTACGTCATCGATACCGTGATCTTCAAGGTCGAGTTGTCGGCCGGGGTCAACCCGCTGCTGGCCAAGACGATCGCGACCGTGGTGGCGGCGACGATCGCGTTCATCGGCAACCGGTACTGGACGTGGCGTGACCGGGGCGATTCCGGGCTGCACCGGGCGTACGCGCTCTATTTCCTGTTCAACGCGGCCGGTCTGGGCATCGGCCTGGCCTGCCTGGGTGTCAGTCACTATCTCCTGGGCCGGGTGTGGCCGGTGTTCACGACCGACCTGGCCGACCTGGTGAGCGCCAACGTGCTCGGCGTGGCACTGGGCTCGCTCTTCCGGTTCTGGGCGTACCGCACATTCGTCTTCCCAACACGTACCGTAGTCAGCGAGCCACTGGAAACGGCCGAAAGATAGGGGCTCGCCGCGCTTTCGGCGCAATCAGCGCTCCTTGACATGTGACGTAAGGTGACCTGGTGCGTCTTGACCGCTTCCTCCCTCATCGCGTACGTGCCGTTGCCCCGGAGGCCTTCGCCTTCGCCGTCATCGGCCTCGCCAATACGGTGCTCTACTACCTGGTCTTCAACGGACTGCTCGTCATCGGCGCGGTAAAGGCGACGATCGTCGCCGCGGTGGTGACCACCTACCTGGCCTACCTCGCGAACCGGCACTGGACATACAAGAACCGTCCCCGCAGCGCCGTGCGCCGCGAGTACACGCTGTTCTTCGGCATCAACCTGGTCGGGCTGTGCATCCAGGCCGTCGGTACCGGCGTGCTCAAGTACGGATTCCACCTGAGCGAGGCGCACGACCGGCTGGCGTTCAACATCGCGACCACCGCCTGCGTCGCCATCGCCACCGCGTTCCGCTTCTGGACCTACCGAACATTCGTCTTCATGGACGCCCCCGCCGCCGCAGTCATCGGCACGGCCGCCCTTGTCGACCCGGTAGACACCGAACTGCTCGATCTCACCTCCGAGGCGGAGTTCGAACACCTGACGGCCCCGCTCGAGGCCGAACTCTCCCACCCCAACCACCCGACCCCCACCCGCTGAGACCCTCTATCTTGGACGCTGGCGCCACCGCTGGGTGGCCCCAGCCGTCCAAGATCAAGGCACGTTACCGGCCGTCTTCGCGGACGCTACGGACGATCGCGTCGCGGTCGGTGTCGTCGAACGTGTGCCGGGCCCGGTCGGCCTCGACGAGTTCGTACAGCAGGCTCTGCACCTTCTCGACGCGCGGGATGTCGGTCAGCACGACCTGACCCCGCTCACCGGCCGACTCGATCGTCAGCGTGCCGCAGCCGAGCATCCGGTCGATCACGCCGTGCGCGAACGACACGTCGTTGACGCGGCCCAGCGGGATGTCGCGACCCGTCCGCGAGAACACGCCGAGACGCATGATCACCCGCTCGTTGGTGAACACGTAGTGGGTGGTCCGCCACACCATCCACGGCCAGAAGGCCAGCCACCCCACCACGATCAACGCGAGGGCGCCGATGGCGTACAGCGTGGGTGTCGCCCATCCCGCGGTGGGCAGGAACAGCGCCGCCACGGTCACCCCGGCGATCGCCACCAGTACCACGAAGATCGGGCGGATCAGCGCCTTCCAGTGCGGGTGCAGGTGCGTGATTACGCTCTCGTCCTTGGTCAGGACACTTTCCGGGAAACCCACCCGAACCTCCTAGACATCCAACACAGAATCCGCTCGGGAGACCGGTGGTCGCACATCACGCCACGGGCCGAGTGTGTCCATCTCACCGCAGGCGCGCAACGCCGCCCCACCGCAAGATGCGCGACGCCGCCTCACCGCAGGTGCGACGACGCCTCACCGCAGGTGCGACGACGCCTCACCGCAGGTGCGACGACGCCTCACCGCAGGTGCGCGACGCCGCCTCACCGCAGGTGCGCGACGTCTCCGGCGGCCAGGGGCCGGCCGTCCACCACCAGCCGCCCGGCGGCGTCGACCGCGTCGGCCCGCCCACACAGCTCGTCGCCGCCGGGCAGTTCGACCCGGACCTGCCGGCCCACGGTGGCGCAGTGGAACGCGTAGGCCTCGGCGACGCCACTGGCCACCGCGTCGCCGGCCGCCTCCCGCCACCGCCCGTACCAGGCCGCGAGCGCCCGCAGCGCCGCGCGCAGCAGCGGGTCGCGGTCGACGCAGGCGGCACCGGCCAGGGCGAGCGACGTCGCCTGCGGGCCGGGCAGCTCGGGCGTGCTCAGCGTGGTGTTGAGGCCGAATCCGACCACCACCGCGCCGGGCACAGCCACCTCGACGAGCACCCCGGCGCACTTGCGCCCGTCGATCAGCAGGTCGTTGGGCCATTTCAGGACGGCGTCCACGTCACCCACCCGGCGGACCGCCTCGGCCAACGCCACCCCGGCGAGCAGCGGCAGCCACCCGTACCGGGCCGGGTCGACGCCGGCCGGGCGCAGAAGCACGCTCGCCGCGATCCCGGCCCGCGCCGGCGACTGCCACGTCCTGCCCTGGCGGCCGCGCCCGGCGGTCTGCCCTTCGGCCACCACGACCAGGCCCTCGGCGGTGCCGGCGCGGGCGGCGGCCGCGACATCCGCGTTGGTCGAGCCGGTCTCCGCGACCACCGCCACGTCGGTCCACAACCCCCCGGGTACGACGAGGGCCCGGCGCAGCGCCGTCGGGTTCAGCGGCGGGCGCCCCAGGTCCGCGTACCGGCCGTCGTTCACCGGGCCAGCCTAGGCCGCCCCCGATCGGCACACCTCGCAACCCGGGCCGCCTTCGGGCGGCACACCGCAAACCCGGACCGCCGTCCGGCGGCACACCGCAACCCGGGGCCGCCTCCGGCAGCACACCGCAACCCGGGCCGCCTCCGGCGGCACATTGCCACGCGGCGTGAGCGGCGCTCGCTACCATCGCGGCGTGACCGTAACGAACGACCAGGCCGCCGTCTCCGGCGATCCGGCTGCCCCGGACATCCACTCCACCGCCGGTAAGGTCGCCGACCTCGGCCGCCGGATCGACGAGGCGACCCACGCCGGTTCGGCCCGGGCGGTCGACAAGCAGCACAGCCGGGGCAAGAAGACCGCCCGGGAGCGTATCGGGCTGCTGCTGGACGAGGGCTCGTTCACCGAACTCGACGAGCTGGCCCGGCACCGGTCGACGGCGTTCCAGATGGCCGACTCCCGGCCGTACGGCGACGGAGTGGTCACCGGCTACGGCACGGTCGACGGCCGGCCGGTGTGCGTGTACGCGCAGGACTTCACGGTCTTCGGCGGCTCGCTGGGCGAGGTCTTCGGCGAGAAGATCGTCAAGGTCATGGACCTGGCGATGAAGACCGGCTGCCCGGTCGTCGGCATCAACGACTCTGGCGGGGCGCGGATCCAGGAGGGCGTCGTGTCGCTCGGCCTGTACGGGGAGATCTTCTTCCGCAATGTACGGGCATCCGGCGTCATCCCACAGATCTCGCTGATCATGGGGCCGTGCGCCGGCGGCGCGGTCTACTCCCCCGCGGTCACCGACTTCACCGTGATGGTCGACCAGACCAGCCACATGTTCATCACCGGTCCCGACGTGATCAAGACGGTCACCGGCGAGGACGTGGCGATGGAGGAGCTGGGCGGGGCGCGCACCCATAACACCAAGAGCGGCGTGGCCCATTACCTGGCGGCCGACGAGGACGACGCGATCTCCTACGTCAAGACGCTGCTGTCGTACCTGCCGTCGAACAACCTCGACGACCCACCGGTCGCGGCCGCCGAGACCGACCTGGAGCCCACCGACACCGACGCCGACCTCGACACCCTTATCCCGGACTCGGCCAACCAGCCGTACGACATGCACTCCGTCATCAGGTCAGCCGTCGACGACGGCGAGTTCTGCGAGGTACACGCCCTGTACGCGCAGAACATCGTGGTCGGGTTCGGACGGGTCGAGGGGTACCCGGTCGGCATCGTCGCCAACCAGCCGATGCACCTCGCGGGCTGCCTGGACATCGCCGCGTCGGAGAAGGCGGCCCGGTTCGTGCGTACCTGCGACGCGTTCAACCTGCCGATCCTGACCTTCGTCGACGTACCGGGGTTCCTGCCCGGTACCGGTCAGGAGTGGGACGGCATCATCCGGCGCGGGGCCAAGCTCATCTACGCGTACGCCGAGGCGACGGTACCGAAGATCACGGTGATCACCCGCAAGGCGTACGGCGGGGCGTACGACGTGATGGGCTCCAAGCATCTCGGCGCGGACCTGAACTTCGCCTGGCCGACCGCGCAGATCGCGGTGATGGGTGCCCAGGGAGCGGTCAACATTCTGTACCGCTCGGAGCTGCGCGACGCGGCCGACCCCGCCGCGGCCCGCGCCGCGCTGGTCGCCGAGTA
>JAVHWE010000564.1:0-4539 GCA_032160285.1 Micromonosporaceae bacterium
GGGCGCGAACAGCACCTGCGAAACCTTTCGACGCCCGACGGGCGGTTCAATCCGGCGATCGTGTGTCCATCAGTTGCTGGCGAGCAGCCGCCATAGTTGAAGTAGGGCGTCTGCCGTTGCGGACGGACCGGATGGTCGCTTCGTGGTCGCGGTCCATATGTCCATACATGTCACCGGCACCGTAACCTTGGGAGGTGTCGATCACGAGGCCGGTTGCGACGAGGTTCGCCGCGACCGGGACGCAACGGGCAGGTCCAATGGTGACACCGTGACGGTCGGTGCCCGCTGGATCTTGTACGGTGCCGTGTCATCTGACTGGGGAGCGCATGTGGTTTGCCATACTCGGCCCGCTTGAGGCGTACGCCGACGGGCAGCGGCTGGCCCTGGGTGGTCCGCAGCAGCGTGCGTTGCTCGCCGCGCTGCTACTCAACACCGGTCGGGTGGTGTCCACGGATCGACTGGTGGAGTGCCTGTGGGGCGAGCAGCCCCCGCCCGCCGCGCGCAGCCTGCTCCAGGGCTGCGTCGCGGGGCTACGTCGCGCGCTCGAGGGTGGCCCCAATCCGGATCGGCGACTGGTCACGCGGGCTCCCGGGTATCTCCTCGAGATCCGCGCCGACGAGCTGGACCTTGAGCGGTTCGAGCACCTGGTGGCGGCGGCGACCCGGTCGGGAGCGGGCCGGTCCCGGGGGGCGTGGGAGCACTCGGCCGCGCTGCTCGGCCAGGCGCTGTCGCTCTGGCGCGGGCCGGCGCTCGACGGTGTCTCCGTGGAAGCCTGCCAGGCCGATCTGGCTCGGCTGGCCGAACGCCGCCTGGCGGTGCTGGAGCAGCGCATTGACGCCGACCTGCGGGTGGGGCGTCACGCCGGCCTGGTGGGCGAGCTGGAATCGCTGGTACGGGAGCACCCGCTGCGGGAACGGATCTGGGCACAGCTCATCCTCGCGTTGTACGGCGCCGACCGGCAGGCTGACGCGTTGGCGTGCTACCAACGGCTACGCCGCATGTTGGTGGACGAACTCGGCGTCGAGCCCGGCGCCACGCTGCGGCACCTGCACGGGGCGATCCTGGCGGGGAAGGATCCGGACGAGATCTACCCGTTGGACGGCGACGGGACTCCTCCGCCCGACGCCGCACCCGGCCACCCACCGGCGAAGGCCGACACCGCACCCGGCCACCCACCGGCGAAGGCCGTCACCGTCCCCGCGCAGCTACCGGCCGCGGTGGCGGCCTTCGCGGGTCGGAGACGCGAGCTCGCCTACCTCGACCGCCTCCTGACCGGGCGCGGCGCTGCGCCGACCGCGGTGGTCGTTTCCGCGGTATCGGGTACCGCCGGCGTTGGCAAGACGGCCCTCGCCGTGCACTGGGCGCACCGGGTGGCCGAGCGGTTCCCGGATGGGCAGCTGTATGTGAACCTGCGGGGGTTTGACCCGGGCCGCCCGCCGATGGAACCCGTGGAGGCGGTGCGCGGCTTCCTCGACGCCCTCGGGGTCCCGAACCAGCGGATCCCGCTCGACCTGGACGCCCAGACCGGCTTGTACCGCAGCCTGCTTGCCGGCAAACGGGTCCTCGTGGTCCTGGACAACGCCCGCGACGCCGAGCAGGTCCGCCCGCTGTTACCCGGGGCACCGGGCTGCCTGACCATCGTGACCAGCCGCAACCAGCTCACCCCGCTGGTGGCGACCGACGGCGCCCGCCCGCTGACCCTGGATCTGCTCACCGAGGGTCAGGCCCGTGACCTCCTCACGCTTCGGCTCGGCAGGCACCGGACGGCGGCCGAACCCGACGCGGTCACCGAGATCATTGCCCGGTGCGCGCGCCTTCCGCTCGCGCTGGCGATCGCCGCCGCCCGCGCCGAGACCGGCACCGGGCGGCAGCTCACCATGCTCGCCGAGCAGTTGCGCGACGCGGCAGGGGCACTCGACACCCTGGACGCGGGTGATCCGGCCACCGATGTCCGCGCGGTGTTCTCCTGGTCCTACCACGCCCTCGGCCCCGAGGCGGCGCGGATGTTCCGGCTCCTCGGCCTGCACCCCGGCCCGGACCTCACCGCCGCGGCCGCCGGGGGCCTGGCCGGCGTACCGCCGCAGCCGGCGAGCCTACTGCTGATCGAGCTCGTCCGGGCCCAGCTGCTCACCGAGCAGACGCCCGGGCGGTACACCTTCCACGACCTCCTTCGCGCCTACGCGGCCGAGCAGGCGCGCCACCACGACCGCGAGCGGGAGGTGCGGGCGGCGACACGCCGCATGCTCGACCACTATCTGCACACGGCCCGGATCGCGGCCCGGCACCTCTACCGCCAGTGGATCACCGTGGACGCCGCCGCACCCGGCGTGACACCGGAGCGGCTTGCCGACGACCGGCAGGCCATGAGCTGGCTGACCGCCGAGCATCACGTGCTGCTCGCCATCGTCGAATACGCCGCCGGCAACGGATTCGAGGGCCATTCCTGGCGGCTGGCTTCGACCCTGACGAGTTACCTTCAGCAGCGGTGCCACTGGCCCGATTGGGCGGCCGTCCAGCGGACCGTTCTGGCGGCCGCGGAGCGAGCGGACGATCTCGAAGGGCAGGCCCACGCCCACCACGGCTTTGGCAGCGTACTGACCTATCTTGGCCGGTACAACGAAGCGCACGCCCATCTGCTGCAGTCGCTGGACCAGTTCACAAGGCTCGGTGACAAGGTCGGTCAGGCCCGGGTCCACCTCAACATCGGCATGGTGATGGACCAGCGGGGCGGGGCCGACGACGAGGGGCTCAGCCATGATCAGGTGGCCCTCGGGCTGTTCCGCTCCGCCGGGCATCGTGTCGGGCAGGCCATCGCGCTCAACAACATCGGCTGGGCACACGCCCAGCTCGGCCAGTACCGCCACAGCATCCTCGTCTGCCAGCAGGCCCTCGAGCTGCTCCTGGCGGACGGCGGCGATCGCGAGGGCCTCGCCGGGACGTGGGACAGTCTCGGCTACGCCCACCACCACCTGGGCAATCATCAACAGGCGATCGCGTGCTACACCACAGCCGCCGACCTGTACCGCGAGGCGGGCAACCGGTACTACGAAGCCGCCACGCTCATCCATCTCGGCAGCACGCACCAGGCCGCCGGTGACCAGATCTCGGCCCGCCGGGTATGGCGGCTCGCCCTGCGCATCCTCGACGAACTCGACCATCCCGAAGCCGACGACGTCCGCGCCAAACTCCACGCCGCTCCGGTCGCCAGGTAGGCCGTGGACCTGCTGATCGCCGCCGCCCGACCAGATGCCCGGGTGGTGCGCGCCGGCATCCCACGTCTGCCTGGCAGGTGGACAAGGTAGTCGGTGCGGGCGGCCTCGCCGGCCGGCCCACGAGAGGACCGTCCTGAGTAGACGACCGAATCCGCGGTCGGCGGACCGGACTCCGCAGGTCTGTTACCGCGCGGGCGTCGCGCTGGTGGCCCTGGCCAGACGGTACCGCGTCGGCCACCGTCGGGTACGTGGCCATGATCCGCAGGTACGACCGCGAGTAACCGCCAGCGACGGCCCGGTCACCTGACCGGGGCCGTGACCTCGATCTATTGACATTCGTCATTGTCGACGCAATGCTCGGAGAGCGCTTCCCCGACCCGGAGTCAGCGACGAGGGCGGGGGTTGCCGCCGAGTGCGACGGTTCGCCCAGTTGCCGCGCGCTCCGGCGTTCCGGAGCGCCGGGCCGGTCCTGAACCTGCCGGCCACCGGCGCTGCCGTCGCAGCCGCTGCAATTGGAGGTCCCGTGAAGATAAGCAATCGTGGAGCACCGCGCAGGCAGTCGCGCAACGCGATCGTCGTGGCTGCGGTATCGGCGCTCGTCGCGGCGGGGGCCGCGTATGGCGTCCCGAACGCCGGCGCCGCTGTCCGCGCCGCCCCGGTCTCGCCCCGGTACACCGCCGCCGACTTCTGGGGCGATGTCACCACCATCCCGCCGGCGCAGAACGTGCTCACGGTCAAGATCCTGAACCGCACGAACAACCACTTCCCCGACAGCCAGGTCTTCTGGAGCTTCAACGGGCAGACGCATTCGATCGCCGAGCAGCCCTTCATCGACATGCCGGCCAACAGCGCCGGCCGGATGAACTTCTTCCTCGGCGCCCCGAACAGCCAGATCACCGACTTCATCGAGTTCACCGTCGGCGCCGGCGTCTTCAACGGCAACACCACCCGGGTCGACTGGTTCGGCATCAAGACGGCGATGCGGCTGCACGCCCACGACGGCTTCGACACCCAGGTCGGTGAAGACCTCGCCACCTTCAATGAAGACCGCGCCGTCACCTTCCAGAAGTTCATCGACGAGGTTCCCGCCGAGTTCGACCACCTCGCTCAGGTCCAGGCACCGAACCGCATCCCGGCGCCCGGCAAGGTCGGCGAGACCGGGTTCCTGCCCGGCGGCCAGTTCGCCAACTACATGACCGGCTACGCATCGCAGAACGGCGTCGCCGCCTCGACCTTCGACGTGCTCGCCTGCGCCGGCGCGCTGGCCCAGAACCCGCAGCTGTGCGCCGGCCTCAACCGCCACGTCGCCAACACGCCGAACCAGACC
>JAVHWE010000585.1:0-3156 GCA_032160285.1 Micromonosporaceae bacterium
GAGGCCAGCCGCTCCAGCGGCGAGGCGCCCTCGGCGGTGACCAGACTGACCCGTACCCCGCGGCGCTCGGCGAGCGCCTGGACCGCCTCGGCGCGCCGCTCCTCCACGACCATCGGTTCGCCCTCGCCGGATTCGTCGTCGGCGAGCCCACCGTCGCGCAGCAGGACCAGCCGCAGCCGGGTGAGCGCCTCGGCCCGGGAGTCGTCGACCGGGTCGGCGAAGATGTCCCGGTTGGCCTCGGTGAGCCCGCCGAACACCCCGTCGAGCAGGCCGACCCGACCCCGCCCGGCCTCGCCGAGCGCTCCGGCCACCGCGGGGTACCGGGCGTTGGCCGACAGCGTGTCCGCGAAGCGCCGGGCGGCGACGGTGGCGAGCGGGGACGATCCCCAGATGATCGGAATCGACCGGCCCAGATCGAGCGCGAGTGCCTTACCCGGGTTGACGAACGACTCCAGGCTCGGCCGGCACTGCTCGGAATCGGCATCGAGCCTGGTCGCGGTCTCGGCCAGGTCGGCTTCGTTGATCTTGACCAGGCCGAGTGCGCGGGCGGCCAGCAGGACCGGCACGGTCAGCGCCCACAGGCTGGCCCGGGCCGGGGCTCGACGCGGTACCGGGATGAACGGGGCCCGGGCCCGCTCGGCCAGCGCCTCCAGTTCCGACTCGGGAGGGCCGATCGCGACCAGCCGGGCCCCCCGCCGCGCCGCCGCGTCGGCGGCGGCGAGCGCCTCCGGAGAGCGGCCCGAGGCGGACACCGCGATGACCACGTCGGCCGCGCCGACCCAGCTCGGTATGCCGGCGCTGCGGTGGGCCAGGATCGGTACCGGGCACCGGGCACCGGCCACGGTCGCCAGGATGTCCCCGGTACGCCCGGCGGTGCCGATGCCGGCGATCACGACCGCCCGGGGGCGGCCCTCGTCGGCGATCGCGCCGAGGTTGGCCTCGCCGGTGAGCGCGGCCGACTCGCGTACCTGGGCGCCGGCCGACGCGGTGGCCCGCAGCATCTCGCCCGGATCGGCCGCCGCCAGCGCGGCCGGATCATCCAGCAGTTTGAGGTCGAGGTGGGGGTGGCCGCGCAGGCCCGCCTCGCCGTCGAGCGGCGTCACCATCAGGCGCTCCCAGCCGGCCGCGCCTCGTCCAGCAGCAGGACCGGAATGCCGTCGCGAACCTCGAAGACCCGCCGGCACTCGGTACAGGTCAGGGTCTCGGCGGTGGCGTCGTAGTCGAGGACGGCGTGGTGGGTGTCCGGGCAGCGCAGGATCTCGAGCAGCGCGGGTTCGATGGGCACGGGGTTTCTCCTTCGGCGTTGACGCGGAAGGCGGCTGGATCAGCCGCGCACGATCGCGAGGACCTGGTCGCGGAGCTGGCACATCCGCTCCCGGGTCGGGGCTTCGACGTTGAGGCGCAGCAACGGTTCGGTGTTCGACGGCCGCAGGTTGGCCCAGCTCCCGTCGGGCAGCTCGATGGTCAAGCCGTCCAGGGTGTCGAAGCGTACCCCGTCGACCGCGGCGAACTCCGCCTTCACCGCCGCGGTCTTCGCGACCTGGTCGGCGACGGTGGAGTTGATCTCACCGGAGTCGGCGTACCGCACGTACCGGTCGGCCAGCGCCGATAGCGGCCCGTCCTGCTCGCCGAGGGCGGCGAGCACGTGCATGGCGGCCAGCATGCCGGTGTCGGCGTACCAGAAGTCGCGGAAGTAGTAGTGCGCGGAGTGCTCACCGCCGAAGACCGCGTTGGTCCGCGCCATCTCCGCCTTGATGAACGAGTGGCCGACCCGGGTCCGGACCGGTTTGCCGCCGTACTCGGCGACGATCTCCGGTACGGCGTGGCTGGTGATCAGGTTGTGGATCACCGTACTGCCGGGGTGCTTGGCCAGCTCCCGCACGGCCACCATCGCGGTCACCGTCGACGGCGACACCGCCTCGCCGCGCTCGTCGACCACGAAGCACCGGTCGGCGTCGCCGTCGAAGGCGATGCCGAGGTCGGCGTCGTGCTGGCGGACCGCCTTCTGCAGGTCGACGAGGTTGGCCGGCTCCAGCGGGTTGGCCTCGTGGTTGGGGAAGCTGCCGTCCAGCTCGAAGTAGAGCGCAATGATCTCCAGCGGCAACGGGTCGAGCTTGGCGTCGCCGAGCACCGCCGGCACCGTGTACCCGCCCATGCCGTTGCCGGCGTCGACGACCACCTTCAGCGGACGGATCTTGGAGAGGTCGACCAGCGTGCGAAGGTGGGCCGCGTACTCGGTGAGCAGGTCGCGCTCGGTGACCCGGCCAGCGCCGTCGCCGATCTCCAGGGCTCCGTCGAGAATCTGCTGCGCCCGGACCCGGATGTCGACCAGGCCGGTGTCCTGCCCGATCGGCCGCGCGCCGGCCCGGCACATCTTGATCCCGTTGTACCGCGCCGGATTGTGGCTCGCGGTGAACATCGCGCCGGGGACGTTGAGCGAGCCGGACGCGTAGTAGAGCAGGTCGGTCGAGCCGAGCCCGGCCGCGACCACGTCGGCACCGGCCCGCCGGGCACCGCCGATGAACGCCGCGGACAGCGGCGGGGACGAGTCGCGCATGTCGTGCGCCACCACGATCCTGGCCCCGTCGGCGAAGTCGCCGCCGGCCCGCAGGGTCTGCGTGAACGCCGCGCCCAGCGCCTCGGCGACAGCCTCGTTGAGCTGGTCGGGGACGGTCCCGCGGACGTCGTAGGCCTTGACGATACGGCTGAGGTCGAACACGGGTGGGCGCTCCTCGCGGGTGAGACGGGTGTCCGCCCGAGCCTACCGACGGCCGCGCGGCCCCGCCGACGAGAGTCACGTCAGTGGCGCCCACGATCGTCGGCGGCTCCGCACCGGACCGGCCAACGGGGATACGCTCAGGACGTGGGCGCCGTTTCAAGCCATACCCCGCCGCCGTACCAATCGCGGCCGGGACGCTTCGCGGTGGTCGTCGACGACCTGTCTGACTTGCGTGGTCCCACCAGCGGCGTGGTGGAACTGCCGCACCGGCTGCTGTGGCGGGCCGACCGCTCGGTCGACCTGGGCCGACCGTGGCAGCTGAGTGCGATGTACGAGATCGTGCTGTGCGAGGCGGTCCGCGTCGATGAGCTGTGCGATTGGCTGGATGGGGCGACGCTGACCCGGTTGTGGAACGAGCTCTACCTGCCGCGCGGCGT
>JAVHWE010000001.1:0-3279 GCA_032160285.1 Micromonosporaceae bacterium
ACGTATCGTCGCCCCACTGCGCCCGGCGGTCCGCTGTGGTGTGCAGGCCGCCGAACGACGTCGCCGCGATCACCAGCCGGGACGCGGTCAGGAACGCGTCGACATGTGCCTTCGACGCCAGTTCAAAGGTCACCAGGCCCGGGATGCGACGCATTTGACGGCGGGCCACCTCGTACGCCGGATCGCCGACCCGGCCCGGCCACCGCACCGACCGGACCTGCGGCCTGGTAATCAGCAGCTCGGCGACGGCCGCCGCGTTCGCCGACTGCCGGGCCAGCCGCAGGTCGAGCGTGCCGAGCGAGCGGTGCGCCAGCCAGGCCTCGAACGGCCCCGGTACCCCGCCGGTACTGCCGCGCCAGGTGCGCAGCAGCGAACCGAGCGAGCGGTCGGCGGTACAGGCGTACCCGAGAATGAGATCGGAGTGTCCGGTGAGCGCCTTGCTCGCCGAGGCGACCACGAGGTCCGCACCGAGGTCGAGGGGGCGCTGCCCGAGCGGAGTCGCGGTGGTGTTGTCGACCACGACGAGCGCGCCGGCGGCGTGCGCGCGGCGCGACAGGTCGGCGATGTCGCAGACGTCGAGGCCGGGGTTGGCCGGCGTCTCCAGCAGCACCACACGCACATCGTCGAATGACGGGTACGGCCCGGCGGTGGGTGCCAGCACGACCCGTACGTCCGCCAGGCCGTCGGTGGCGAAGACCCGCGTGCGGTAGTAGCCGTCGGCCGGCAGCACCACCGTGTCGCCCGGCCGCAGCAGCGTGAGCAGCGCCGCGGACACCGCCGCCAGCCCAGAGGAGAACGCGACACACTCGCCGCCCTCCAACTCGCCGATCGCCGCCTCCAGCGCCCGCCAGGTCGCGTTGTCGGTCCGGCCGTACCCGTCGATTCCCGGCTGGGGGCCGGCCACCGGGTCGAGGTGGTACGGGGCAGCGAACACCGGTCCGGGCAGGAACGGCTGGCCGGGGTGGGCCGCGCCGGGCAGGCCGGCGTGCACGCTGCGGGTGCCGTCGCCGTACCTGGTCATTCCGGCTTCGTCTCCCGGCTCATCAGCAGACTCACCGCGACCCGGGGGTTGAGGCCCTCGTGGCAGACCCGTTCGACCTGTTCGGTGATCGGCATCTCGATGCTGTGCACGCGGGCCAGATCCCGGATCGCCAGGCAGCTCTTGACCCCTTCGGTGGTGTACCGGGTCGCCGCCTGCGCCTGCTCCAGGGACTCGCCCCGACCCAGGTGCTCGCCGAAGGTGCGGTTGCGCGACAACGGCGACGAGCAGGTCGCCACCAGGTCACCCATGCCGGCCAGGCCGGCGAAGGTCAGCGGGTCGGCGCCGAGCGCGACGCCCAGCCGGGCCGTCTCGGCCAGGCCCCGGGTGATCAGCGTCGCCTTGGTGTTGTCGCCGAACCCCAGCGCGCCGGCCATTCCGCAGGCCAGCGCGATGACGTTCTTCACCGCCCCACCCAGCTCGCAGCCGATGACGTCGTCGTTGGTGTACGGCCGGAAGTACCGGGTCTGGATCGCCTTCTGGACATGGGTGGCGCGGTCGGTGTCGATACAGGCGACCACCGTGGCCGCCGGCTGCTCGGCGGCGATCTCGGCGGCCAGGTTGGGGCCGGTCATCACCGCCACCCGGTCGGCGTCGACGCCGGCGACCTCCACGATCAGTTCGCTCATCCGGTAGAGCGTGCCGACCTCGATGCCCTTCATCAGGCTCACCAGCGTCGCGTCGGCGGCGAGGTGGCCGGCCCAGTCGGCCAGGTTCGCCCGCAGGGTCTGTGCCGGCAGGGCGATCACGACCAGGTCGGCCTCAACCAGCGCGATCCGCGGATCGGTGGTGGCGGTGACCGCCGCCGGCAACGTCAGCGTGGGCAGGTAGTCGGGGTTGACGTGGGTGTCCCGGATGGCGTCGGCGACCGCCTGCCGGCGCGCCCAGATCGTGACCGCCTGGCCGGCGTCGGCGAGGACCTTCGCGAAGGCGGTCCCCCAGGAACCGGCCCCGAGGATGGCGGCCCGGCTCATGCCGAACCGGCCCGGGCGACGACGGCGCGGCTCATGGGGCCTCCTCGCGGAAACGCGTCGGTGGGTAGAGCGGCGGCGGGGTACCGTCGCGGATCTCCGCCAGCATGTCACGCAGACGGAACATGATCGCGTCGGTGATGCCCGCGAGTGTCGCCGCGGTCGGTTCCGCGCCCTCCCATTTGGACAGGTCCACCGGTGCCCCGGCGACCACGGTCACCGGTGTGCGCGGACGCAGCCGCAGCCGCCTGGTCCGGGGGTCGAAGATCCGCTCCGGTCCCCACATCACGATCGGCACCACCGGCACACCGGTCTCCAGCCACAGTCGCGCCGCGCCGGTCTTGCCCCGCATCGGCCACAGCTCCGGCTCGCGGGTCGTGGTCCCCTCCGGATAGATGATCACGGCTTCGCCGTGGGCCAGTGCCGCCACCGCCGAGTCCAGCGCCTTGACCGCGTCGACGGTACCCCGGTGGACCGGGATCTGGCGGACCGCGGACAGGAACGGACCCAGCACCGGAACGGCGAACAGGCTCGACTTCGCGAGAAACTGCGGCCAGCGCCCGGCGTCGTACACGTAGTGGCCGATGATCAATGGGTCGGCGTGCGAGATGTGATTTCCGACCAGGATGGCAGCGCCCTCGGCCGGGATGTTCGCCGTGCCCGACCAGGTGCGGTGGGTCATCACCGTCAACACGGGCTTGAGCAGGAATACCGCGAGCCGGATCCAGAAGCCGAGCCTGCCTCTCGCCACGGATCCTCCTCGCGCCGCTCACGGGCCAAGGATCCACCCGTACCGCTCCCGCCGGGCCGTCACCCGCACCCGCGCATCATGCCTGTACACCCCCCGTACCGGCCAGCCGCGAGCGCCGTCACGTCGGGGCGCCCGGGCCGGATCGCGAGGTGGCACGCAGTCGGCGAGGCGGGTCCGAGCGTTGAAGCCGCGTACGGTGGCGTCGCCGGACGGTGCCGGGCCCGGTGCGCGAGGATGCCGGGGTGACGAGCACCCGGTGGGTCGTGGTCATCCCGGTCAAGCGACTGGCGGTGGCCAAGAGCAGGCTGCGCGGCGCGGTGCCCGGCCGACCCCATGACCAGCTGGTGCTGGCGATGGCCCGGGACACCGTCGCCGCGGTGCTCGCCTGCGCGCTGGTCGAACGGGTGATCGTGGTGACCGACGATCCGGTCGTGAGCGCCGTGGTCGACGCCGCCGGGGCGGACCGGGTACCCGACGGCGACCAGGGCCTCAACGCCGCGCTTATGCGCGGCGCCGAC
>JAVHWE010000090.1:0-8311 GCA_032160285.1 Micromonosporaceae bacterium
GAGCAGGGTCGCCGGCAGTCTGAGCTGGAACCGGCTCTCCAGCCGCCGTCGGATGATCAGCGCGAGGACCGAGTCCAGGCCCAGCTCCACCAGGGGGCGGCCCGGGTCGAGTTCGGCGGCGCTCACCTTCAGTTCGGCGGCGACCTGGCGGATGCTCTCGTCGAGCAGGCGGGCGGAGACGTCCGCCGCCGGACCGTGCCACGAGAATCCGGCCGGCTCGCCGCCGCCGGGTCCCGCCTCGTCCGCGGCGTCCTCGGGCAGATCCGCCAGGAGCCTCGGCCGGCGGGCACCGATCCCGAGCGGCGTGGTCGGCAGGACCGCGAGGTATCCGGTGTCGAGGCGGCTGGCCCGCTCCCACGTCGCGGTGGCGACCGCCGGAGCGACGTCGCCCACCCCGCAGGCGCGCAACTCGGCGTCCACGGCCTCGCTGACCGCCATCCCCATCCCCCGCCAGGAGGTCCAGCCGAGGCTCATCACGCCCGGGTCACCGGCCGCGTGGTCATGGACGGCCAGCGCGTCCAGGACACAGTTGGCGGCGGCGTAGCTGGCCTGACCGGCCAGGCCGAGCAGCAGACCGCACGAGGAGAAGTGGACGAGGAAGTCGAGCGTGCCCGGCGGGAACAGGGCGCGCAGCGTCAGGGCCCCGTCGACCTTCGGGCGCATGACGGTGGCCAGCGACTCCCGGTCAAGATCGTCGAGTAGTCGGTTGTCCAGCACCCCGGCGGCGTGCACCACACCGCGGATCGGCGGCATCCCGAGTGCGTCCGGCGACAGCGCCGCGGCCGCGGCGGCCTGATCGGCGATGTCGAGTCCGATCACCTTCACGGCGACCCCCAGCGCCTCCAACCGCTGTACCGCGGCGATCCGCTCCCGCACGTTGTCGTCGTCACGTGGTCGCGGTGCGGAGCCGACGGGCACCTGCGCACCGCCGGACAGCGGCACCTGCGCACCGCCGGTCAGCGGCCATCGACCGCGCGGCGGCAGCGGGCTCCGGCCGGCCAGCACCAGGCGTCGGGCGCCCCGACCGACCAGCCACCGTCCGA
The DNA here is from genome assembly GCA_032160285.1 of Micromonosporaceae bacterium. Taxonomy (GTDB): domain Bacteria; phylum Actinomycetota; class Actinomycetes; order Mycobacteriales; family Micromonosporaceae; genus Planosporangium. The sequence goes on from JAVHWE010000090.1 coordinate 1,044, forward strand.
TCTCGACGCCGAGGCTGCCCAATCCGCCGGTGATGAGGTACGTGCCGTCGGGCCGACATCGCAGCGGTGGCCGAGTTGGCTGGCCGGAGGCCGGTACCAGGCGGGCCACCTCGGCCTTCCCCTGGCGCAGCGCCACGACGTCCTCCCCGCGTTGGCCGACGAGCAGCGCGAACAGCGCGTCGACGTCGCCGGCCGGATCTGCCGGTGCGAGGTCGACGGTCCCGCCCCAGAGCTCGGGGTGCTCGCTGGCGATGACCCGACCGAGTCCCCACCGCGGCGCCTGCACGACGGCGCCGAGCCCGGCCGCCTCGCGGACGCCGGTGGTCAACGACCACAGGGTCGGCTTGGCGCGGGTCCACGAGGTGAGTCGCCGGGCCACGTCCGCGAGGGTCCAGGCCGCGTCCACGGCATCGACGGCCGTACCGGGTCCGGTGGCCGCCGGCGGCAGGAGGACGACCATGACCGACCCCGTGACGCGCCCGGCGACCTCGTCGAGCGCGGCGGCGTCGGGGACCGCCAGGTGACGGCAGCCGACACCCGCGGCCCGAGACCGCAGTGCCGTCGCGAGCGGACCGTGCTCTCCCACCACGACAAGGGTGGCGTCCCGCGGGGTCGTGGCCGCGGTGGCCGACCGACCGGTGGGCAGCGGACGCCAGGTGATCTCATGGAGCAGGCGGGCCGGGCTGGCGACCGCGACCGGGGCCGCCTCACCACCCGCGTACCGGACCACGGAAAGCCGCAGAGTAGCTGACCCGTCGGGTGCCTCGACGGTGATCTGGACGGTTGACGACGTGATCACCTCGACGTCGATCCGGGCAGTGGCCGGCGCCGGACCGTCCGCCCTGACCTCACCGAGGCCGGCGACCGTCCGCAGTGCGGCCGGTCCGGCGAAAGCGGCGGGCGCGATGGACAGCGCCGCGTCCAGCAGCGGCGCCCAGGTCGCCGCCGCCGCCGCAACAGTTTCCTTGCCGGCGTTGACACCGGCCTCCTCGCCGGCGCTGACACCGGCTGCCTCCCCGGCGGTGACGTGGGCCCGTAGGCCGCGAGGGGTACGGATCAGCCGCTCGATCCGCCAGGGAAACGCCATGCTGGGCACGCCGACCGACGCCAGATAGTCGCCGACGTATCCAGCATCCAACTCCTCACCCTGGTCATCGCCGGCTTCAGCCCGGCCGGCACGGCTCGGTCCCGGGGCGGGTGCCGGCACCAGCGGAGCGCCGGGAACGGACGCCGGTACGAGCGGAACGCCGGGGGCGGATGCGGCGCTGGCGTGGGTCAGCCACCCGTCGACCTCGGTCGTCCCGGCGGTTGGCCGGTCGGGATCGGCGTGGCCGGCGACGGCCCGGTCGGCCGGGCGCGAGGCCAGCCGGAGCCGACCGTCCTGGGCGACCACCTGGACCTCACGCGGGCAGGCCAGCGACAGCGGCAGCGCGAGGTCCACATCAGACAGCACGGCCGCCTGACCATCGGTGACGGCGGCCGCCGCGGCCAGGAAGGTCTGTACCAGGACGGCGGCCGGGACGATCTCCGACCCGTGGATGGTGTGGCTTCCCGGGTACGGGCGGGACTCCAGGTCCAGGTACGTGCGCCACCAGGACACGGGCGTACTACCGTGGATCGTCGTCTGGGGGCCCAGCAGCGCGTGGCTGCCGAGACCGTGCTGGCCGATGCCGGATCCGCCGACCGCCGACTGCCGCCAGTGGCGGCGCCGCTGCCACACCGTCGTCGGCAGGGTGACCAGATCCCCGGTCGGGTTCACGGCGGTCCAGTCGATCGGTACGCCGGCGCAGTGCAGCGTGCCCAGGTTGAGCCGCAGGGTGGCACGCTCGGGCCGGCCGCGGCGCAGCGAACCGACGACCCGGTGCTCGTATACGCCTTCGGCGGTGAGAGTCTCGATGATCGAGTGGGTTACCACCGGGTGCGCCGACACCTCGAGGAAGATGCGGTGGCCATCCTCGATCGCGGCCGAAACCGCACCCGCGAACCGGACCGGATTGCGCAGGTTTGCGGCCCAGTACGCACCGTCGCGGGGCGCGCGATCACGCGGATCGTCCAGCGCGGTGCCGTACAGCGGCACCTGCGGCGCCCGCACCCGCAGGTCGGCCGCACCGGCGGCGAGCTCATCCAGCAGCGGGTCCATCTGGGGACTGTGGAATGCCACGTCCGAGGCGACGTCGCGGACCATCAGGTCCTCCTCGGCCGCCCATCGCGTGATGAGGTTCCCGATCGCCGTCGGGTCGCCGGCGACCACGGTGGACGTCGGCGACGCGGCGATCGCGGCGACCACCCCGCCGTAGTCGGCGACCTGATCGCGGGCCTCGTCGAACGGCAGGTTGACCATTGCCATTCGGCCGGCCCCGGCCACCCGGCGCAGCAGCCGGCTGCGTCGGCAGACCAGGCGCGCGCCGTCGGTCGGATCCAGCACACCGGCGGCGACCGCGGCGGCGATCTCGCCCACCGAGTGGCCGATGATCGCGGCGGGTCGCACCCCGTACCCCCGCCAGACCGCGGCCAGACCGACCTGCATGGCGAAGATCATCGGTTGGATCAGGTCCACTCCCCCCAGCTCGCCGCTGGTGAGGACCTGACGTGGGGTACATCCGAGCTCGGTGGCGAAGACCGGGCCCAGCGCGTCGACGGCCGCGGCGAAGGACGGCTCCGCCGCCAGTAGTTCGCGCCCCATCCCGCTCCACTGTGCCCCGTGGCCGGAGAAGACCCAGACCGGGCCGGCGTCGGTGTCGCGCAGGACCGGGCCGCCGGTGGTGTTCGCGGCCGCCTCGGCGGCGGCGAGGGTACGCAGGCCGCTCGCCAGTTCGGCCCGGTCGGCGGCGAGGACCACCGCCCGGTGCTCCAGATGGGAGTGCCGATCCGCGAGGGTGTGGGCGACCGCGTCCAGCGGGGTGTCGACGCCCGGTCCGGCCAGCCAGTCGGCGAGCCGCCCGGCGTAGCCGGCCACGGCGGCGGTCGACCGACCGGACAGCGGGAAGAGCACGGGTGTACCGGCCGGCGCGGTGAAGACCGGGCGCACCGGCGGCGGATCGGGTGCCTCCTCGAGGACGATGTGGGCGATGGTGCCGCCGTAGCCGTACCCGGAGACGCCGGCCCGGCGCGGCCGGTCGCCACGCGGCCACGCCCGTACCTCGGTCAGCACCCGCAGGCCCGCCTCCGACCACGGGATGTGCGGGTTGGGCCGGGAAAAATTGACGCTGGGCGGAATCTCGCCGTGGGTCAGGGCGAGGACGGCTTTGATCACCCCGGCCACTCCGGAGCCGGCCTCCAGGTGTCCGATGTTGGACTTGACCGACCCGATCAGGCACGGCCGGTCGGCCGGCCGACCGGCACCCAGGACGGCACCGAGCGCGCCGGCCTCGATCGGATCGCCGGCGACCGTCCCGGTACCGTGGGCCTCGACGTAGTCGACCGTGTCCGGCGCGACCCCGGCATGCCGGTACGCGCGTCGCAGCAGGTGCTCCTGGGCCTCGCCGCTGGGCGCCATGATGCCGTTGGTGCGCCCGTCCTGATTCACCGCGCCGCCCCGTATCACGGCGAGCACCCGGTCGCCGTCGCGGCGCGCGTCGGCGAGTCGCTTGAGAACCAGGACACCTCCGCCCTCGCCGCGGCCATATCCGTCGGCGGTGGCGTCGAAGGACTTGCAGCGTCCGTCGGGCGAGGTCGCGCCGGCCCGGTCGAGGGTGACCGACAGGCCGGGCGCCACGATCAGGTTCACCCCCGCGGCGAGCGCGAGCGTGCTCTCCCCGTCGCGGAGGCTCTGGCAGGCCAGGTGCAGTGCGACCAGCGAGGCCGAACAGGCCGTGTCCACCGCGAGGCTCGGCCCGCGCAGATCCAACGTGTACGAGATCCGGTTGGCGACCGCACAGCACGCCGCACCGATGCCGGTCCACGCCTCGATGCGCGGCAGGTCCTCCAGCAGTCGACGCCCGTAGTCGTCGGAGCCGATGCCGACGAACACGCCGGTGTCGGTGGCGGCGAGCCGGTGGGGCGGTATGCCGGCGTTCTCCAGCGCCTCCCACGCCACCTCCAGCAGCAACCGCTGCTGGGGGTCCATCAGCTCGGCCTCCCGCGGTGAGATGCCGAAGAACTCCGCGTCGAAGCCCTCGATGTCGGTCAGGAAACCACCCCACCGGGTGGTCTGGCGCAGCACAGCCGCGTAGTCGGGCCCGGCATCGGCGTACGAGATCCAGCGGTCCGGGGGTATTTCGCTGATCGCCTCGCGGCCGGAGCGCAGCAGTTCCCAGAACGCCTCGGGCGAGTCCGCCCCGCCGGCGAATCGGCAGCCCATCCCGATGATCGCCACCTGCTCGGTGGTGGATCGCCGATCCGTCACCGAAGACACCTCAACCGGCACGGGTCAGTCTCCTTTGTCGTCAAACAGCCGGGCGACCTGCGATCGGGGGCCGGTGGCGCGTCGGCAGGCGGCGGCGCGCCACCGCCCGGCCCGGTCAGGCCCAGGGGGCCCGTTCGTTGATCCGGACCACCGCGCAGCTGGCGACCATGCCGGGGCCGCCGCCGATGAACAACACGTGGTCGCCCGGGCCGACCTGGCCGGTGGTGACCAGGTGGTCGAAGCCGGCGAAGTGATCGCTGCAGCCGGATCGGCCGTTGAGCTGGCCGAACTGGAGGGTGCCCTGCTCCACATCGAAGCCGAGCGGCTCGAACAGCAGCTGGAGGTGGACGGGGCTGCCGGCCGCCTGGTGCACGATCCGGGTGATCTGGCTGTTGTCGACGCCGGCCTCGGTCAGGGTCCGGCGGACCACCGACCCGTACACCTCCGGTACGAGCTGGGCCGCCAATTCGAGGAGGTCGCCCTCGTAGTTGGCGAAGCGCGCCTCGAAATCCATCGGCTTGCCCAGGGTGCAGCTCGGCGGGTGGATCGGCTCGGCGCCCCGGCTGAGCTCCTCCAGTTCCGGTTTGGACTGCGAGCACACCGACAGCAGTTCGGCGAAGCCCGCGGTGCTCGACAGCGCCAGCGCCGATCCGACGTCGCCGAAGACACCGCCCTCGTGCGCCCGCCAACGGTCGAACAGCGGGGTGTCGAAGTTGTCGCCGGTACAGAGCAGGGCGCCGGTGCGCTCGGGCTGGGCCCGCAGGAAGTTCGCGGCCAGCTCCAGCGCACACATCATCGCGTTGCAGCTGTTGCTCAGGCCGACCGCGAAGATGTCCCGGCCAACCGTGTACCGCTGCACGTACTGCGGCGGGCACCAGCCGTCGGGGCCCTGGTGGTGGGCTCCCCCGTACAGCAGGATGTCGATGTCGTCCGGCCCGCCGGGCGACCGCTCCAACGCCTGCTTACCGGCCCGGACCGCCAGGTCCACCGCCGGCATGTCGCCGGCCACGCGGGCCGAAACCCAGCCGAGCTCCGCCGTTTCCGGCGCGCACCAGCCCTTCTCCACCGCGTCGGTGAGCTTCACCAGCGTGTCGGGCAGATAGGTACCCACCCCGGACACGAAAATGCCGTGCGTCTTCATCGCGGAAACTCCTTCGTCGTCATGCGGGTTCCAAAGCGACGACGAGCCGCCTCGGTGCCGTGAGCCCGAAGTGCTCGGGCCATTCGGTGGCGGTTTCGGTCACCGCCCGGAACCGTTCGGCGACGATCTCGAGCAGGATCTGCGCCTCCAACCGGGCCAGGTGGGCACCGAGGCAGAAATGAATCCCGTGCGAGAACGCCAGCTGCCGGTTCGGCGAGCGGGTGGGGTCGAACCGGTCGGGGTCCGGGAACTGGCGCTCGTCGCGGTTGGCCGAGAGCAGCGAGATCAGGATCATCTGATTGGCTCCCAGTCGCTGGTCGCGCAGCGTCACCTCGTGGTTGGTGATCCGCCCCGAGTCGGGCACCGGCGGCCGTACCCGCATGACCTCCTCGACCGCGCCCGCGATAAGCGACCGGTCCGCGCGCAGCGCCCCGAGCAGCTCCGGGTTCTCGGTCAGGCAGACGAACACGTTGCTGAGCAGACCCATGGTGGTGACGTGGCCGGCGCCCAGCAGCACGGTCACCAGCGTGAGCAGCTCCTTCTCGGTGAGCCGCTGGCCGTCCACCTCGGTGGTGACCAGCCGGCTGATGAGATCGGCACCGGGCTCACCACGCCGGCGCTCGAAGAGGTGCCGAAGGTAGTCGTTCAGTTCACGGGTGGTGGCGTCGCGGGCCTTGACGATGTCGTCGGCCATCGGGTTCTCCGACGTCAAGGAGAGCTGCCCGTCGGCGTACCGGCGCATGATGTCGCGGTCGGCGTCCGGAATGCCGAACAGATCGTCGATCACGTCCATCGGCAGTGGGTAGGCCAGCTGCTCGACGATGTCCATGCCGTCGGTACCGGCGCGGTCGAACGCGGCGGTGATCCGGGCGGCGATCCCGGTGCGGAGGTCGGCCAGCGCACCGCGGGTGAACGACGACGCGAGGTAATCGCGGTAGTGGCGATGCAGCGGCGGGTCCATCACGCCGAAGTTGCCCTCCACCATCTCCTGCTGCGGAATCGCCCGCAGCATGTCGTTGGAGAAGACCTTCCATTCGGACAGCACGTGTACCGCGTCGTCATAGCGCAGGACCCGCCACGCCTGGGCCGCCTCGTCGAAGAAGACCGGCTTCTCGGCGCGGGCCTCCCCCAACCACCGGTGCAGTGAGTGACCGCCGTCGACGAAGAACGTGGGCCGCGCGGCGAGTTCAACATCCGTCATGCGCCCCAGTGTGGTCACCGGGGCGCGACGCCGCCCTAGGGTCCGACCCCAGTATCAACAGCCATCCACCGTGGCCATGTCGCGGTCGCAAACCTGGGGTTCGCCCCTAGTGCAAGGAAGGGTCGCGGCGACGACGCTGCGTCTTTGGGCTGAAGCGACACAAGGGAGCGACACATGGCCACAACGCGGACCCGCCGCGACATTCTCCGGGCCACCGCCGGGGCCGCGGGGCTCGCCTCGACGACCGGTCTACTGGCCGCCTGTCGGGGCGCCTCGTCGGTGCGCGCCGGCGCGGGCACGGTTGCCAGCCGCGGCGGCACCCTGCGGGTGGCGATCGAGGGCGGGGGCGCCGCGGAAACGCTCAACCCGTTCACCCGCCTCAGCCCGCTGGAGTTCGCCCGTGGCCGCGTCGTCTACGACACCCTGTTCGCCAACATGGACGGCCACCCGGCACCGCGGCTCGCGCGGGACGTCACCACCGCCCCGGACCGCACGTCGTTCACGCTGCGCCTGCGGGAGGGGGTGACGTGGCACGACGGCAGCCCGTTCGGCGCCGCGGACGTGCTGTTCACGCTGCGGAC